>CALELH010000837.1 GCA_937902595.1 uncultured Myxococcales bacterium | reverse complement strand
TAGGACTCGAGGGCTTACAAACGATGAACACAGCGAACTGCGTTACGCCAGAGCCCGATGCGCAATAGAGCAAGGGAAGGGTAGAAGTGGTCGAGAGCACCTCCTGGCGGCCCTGGAGATCATGGAGACCCATCCGGGCGCCCTCGCCGGCCTCAGAGATCTCGCCTTTGAAGGAGAGCGCTGGAACGAAGCTTATGAGGTCGGCCTACGGTTCTTAGCGCTTCATGGTGAGTCGCTCACACCGGCTGCGCTGGCTGGTGAATACTATCGCCTTGGGGCAAGCAGGGAGTTGGTAGGAGAGGGCGACGCTGCGCGACGAATGTTCGAGCTGTGTCTTGAAAACGACCCCGATCATGAGGCGGCTAACAGGACTCTCGGGGGCGAGGAGAACATGACACCCGCGACAGTGTCTCGGCCGGCGGAATTTAGCGCCCTCGACGCTGAGACGCTCAGGGGGGAAGGGGACTCTCCCGAACGCCAAGATGACGTCCTCCTCATCGACGCCGGGCTCCTGCAGCAGACTGCCCAAACGCCCCCACTAGAGGTCGATGAGAGCGATATCCTGGAGCCCCTAGAAGAAGAGATGGTCATTGAACTGGACGAGGGGAGCATTATCGCCGAGGCCACCGATGACCCCATTCCAGAGAAGGCGGCCCCGCCGCCTATGCCGCCAAGAGAGCCGCCCGGCGAGCCGGAGGCGGTGGCGGTCGAATCATTGGAAGAGATCTTGGAGCGCTGGGACAACACGGATAACGCCGAGGAACGTAGACTCTGCGGGGAGACTCTGCGCAAGAGACTGCCCACTGACCATGAGGCGCACGAGCGAATCTTAAGGCAGCTAGCCCGAGACGAGGTTAACCTCCGAGATAAAGCCATCCTCTGGCACGAGCTGTTGACTACATCCCCAGCGGACCGGGAGGCGCTTGAGGCCTTAATTGACGACGCGGCGTTGCGACAGGATCTCGTTGAGGAAGGCGCTTTGCTCTACGATCTGCTTGGCGCTGAACTACAACCAGATGAGCGAGCTGAAACAATCCTCCGAGCGGCGAAGATTGACCTTGAGACGGGCCGAGTAGAGCACGCAGAGCGTCTACTGCAAGACGCCCTCGAAGAACAAAAAGTGGACCAAGGCCCAACACTGGAACTCCTCAGTAGAGCGCTGCTGGACCAAGGTCGGTTCTCCGATTGGGCAAAAGTAAATCGACAATCACTCGGAGAGTCACCCACACAGTCAGCCCTAGAGCGTGCGCGAGTTCAGCAAGTGACTGAGCTTGCCCAGTACCCGAACGCATCCGCTACGGTCTTTGAGATCCTCGTGGACCTCGTTGCGAGCTCTCCAGACCATGCTTGGGGTCACACCGAGTTGCACGCTCTGGCGGCAAGGACGGCGCGGTGGGACGATTACATCCAATGCTTGGAAGCGGCGACAAGCGATCCAGCACAGCCAGCCAATAGGGCGCACCAGCTGTTGGCTGAAGCCTATTGGACTCAGCGTGGGGATGGTGAGTCGGCGATGGGTGTGCTGAGACGAGCCTTGGATGAAGCGCCTACCTCGGGCCCGGCTCTTGAGCTGTTCATCACTATCGTGGGTTCTCTCGGCGCGATCTCAAGAGCCCCCGAGCGCATCCAAGAGCAGCTCCGAGCAGAGCTGGACCGAGGTCACAGCGCGGCACTGTGGGAGGTGTTGGCGGAGATTAGGCAGACAGAAGGAGATCAAGACGCCGCGATTGAAGCGCTACGATCGAGCCTCGAACAGCACGAGCGTCCAGGCGTTAGAGCGTCACTGGCGTCCCTTTTAGAGCAAGAGGGCGACTGGGTGGGCCTCTGTGACACACGCATTGGCGGACTTGACCGCGCTGACGACCCCGTCGCGGAGCGGCTAGCGATCGCCGAGATTCAGTATGAGCGGCTGAACACTCCGAAGGCTGCGTTGCAGACACTCAACCCCATACGAGACGAACTAAGAGGGACCGTTAGGCAGAGACGGCTCCTAGAGATCCAAGAGTCGGCTGAAGACTGGAGAGGATGCGCAGACACCCTGGAGGCGATCCTAGAGGACAGCGCGTCCAACGAGTCAGTAGAAGACTCGACGCGACTGGCTCACATTCTGGCAGAGGAACTCGAAGACTACCCCAAAGCGATCACGGTGCTGAATGACGCCGTCACGCGCGACCCGCAGGCG
>CALELH010000836.1 GCA_937902595.1 uncultured Myxococcales bacterium | reverse complement strand
GTCGAGGAGCACCAGCGATCCTGGCTCCAGGGCGTCTAGAATGAGCTGGAGGTTCGCGAGGTGGCCGCTAAAGGTCGAGAGGCTGTCCTCGAGACTCTGCTCGTCGCCAATGTCCGAGAAGATGGCTGGCATGAGCGGCACCTGCGACGGAGACGCCGCGGGCACATGCAACCCTGAGAGCGCCATGCTCGAGCACAGCCCGATGGTCTTGAGGGCGACGGTTTTACCGCCGGTGTTAGGGCCCGTCAGCACCAAGACAGGCCGTTCCATGTCGACGGACAGGTCGTTCGGGATGACTGGGGTCCCTCCGAGGGCGAGCAGCGGGTGCCGCGCCGCCTTAAGCTGAATCTTAGAGTCGCGAGTGATCTGGGGCCGACACCCCTTAAGCTCTCGCGATAGGAGACCGGCCGCCCAAGCGAAATCTAGCGTCGCCAATATCTCAAGGGAGGCGGCGATCTCTCCCGCGTGCTGACCCACGCGCTTCGATAAGCGCTTCAGTATGCGGTGGACCTCTTTTTTCACATCCGCCTGCGCGTAGACGAGGCGATTATTTGCCTCGACCACGCTCTGTGGCTCGATAAACACCGTGGCGCCCGAGCCTGACCAGCCGTGGACTATGCCATCGACGTGGTTCTTATTGCCGGAGCGGATGGGCAGCACATACCGTTCTTCGCGGATTGTGTAATAATCGTCCTGGAGCATCCCTTCGTACTGGGAATCGGAGACGAGCCCTTGAACCAGGTCCTTCAGCTGATCGTGCAAACCCGAGACGCGGTTGCGCAGCTCGTAGAGCTCACCGCTGGCCGAGTTCGCCAGCTCACCTCGCTCGTTGAAGCTGTCCCGCAGCTCTCGGCCAAGGTCGGGCAGATCCGCCAGCTCCTCCGCCAGCTGGGCCAGGGTCGGCGCGCGCTCTGCCACATCGACGAGGTACCGTCGGCAGCGCGCGGAGGACTCGATCACGCCGCCGATGGCGGCCAGAGACTCCGAGTCCAAGACCCCTTGTCGTCGAGCGATGCCCAAGGCCCCGTGCACATCTGCGGCTTGTCCAATGGGGACCGTGAGGCCCGAGTCCAGGAGCGCTCTCGCCTCGGTGGTTCGGTTGAGGCGCTCGTTGAGCTCTTTGACGTCGTGGGTGGGGCGAAGGGTGAGGGCTCTGTCAGCCGCGATCGGGCCGCGACAATGTTCAGCCAGTCGTTCGCAGATTCGATCCCACTCCAGGTGACCGACCGTCTTTTCGCTCAGGTGAACCGACATCTCTCTTCCGTCTCGTTAGGCACGCTTTGGGCAATATGCTCAGGTTGGCCGTCTCGCGCAAGGCACGGAGGGTACCTTTGAGCGAGAAGCCTCGACTCTTGGTCAGCCGCTGCCTCTTGGGAGACGCCGTACGCTACGACGGAGGGCACAAGCTCAACGCGACCCTCAGGGACCAAATCGCCTTAGAGCACGCCCTCGTCCCGATGTGTCCCGAGGTGGAGGCGGGCATGGGTACGCCGAGGCCGGCCATCGATCTCTTCGACACTCATGAGCAGATTCGAGCGCTCGACCGAGCGGGGCATGTCGATTGGACGGACGGGCTGAGCCGAGTCGCCAAGGGCATCGTTCGGAGACTCCAGACGCACCCCGTCGACGGCTGCGTTTGGAAGGCGAAGTCGCCCAGCTGTGGATGGGGGACGGCCAAGCGGTATGACGCGTCCGGAGATTTCGAGCAGGCTGATGGCCTCGTGGCGGCGGAGGTCAGCGCGGCCTTCGCTGGCCTCCCGATGATCGACGAGCGTGGCCTGGAAGACCCGGAGGAGCGTTCCATTTTCGAGGCCGCTGTGGCCATTATGTTTCTGCGGCGCACCGAGACTGTCTGGCCTGACAATGATTGGAGCGCTACCATTCTTAATGTGGTCTGTAAGAGTGAGACACTGCGACCGACAAGTGAGGGGACGACACCCCAGCTCTCTTGGCCCGAGCTCGCTCTACGCCTACGTGGGTGCTCTATGGAAGCGCGAAGAGGTTTCGCAACTTCGAGCCGCGCCGTTCATCGTACGATCGGTGCAGTAATTGCAGGAGCTGAGGTACCGTTGAAAAGTGAACGGTGAGCCTCCCCGTCGCGGTGGGGCCCCGTGAATGACTTCAAAACCAAATGAAGTCATGTGCTTAGGTTCGTTTTTGGAGGGTGGTTTTGTCCCGTTGGGTAAACATCTTGTTGGTCTCGTCTCTCGCGCTCGCGTTCGCAGCGTGCGATTCTGGTACACCCGCAGGAGACGAGCGCTCGCTCTCTGACGCCGCTATGTCCGACTACCGGACACCAGATCAGCCCGACGGTGGCCCTGAACAGGGAGACGCCGCCGAACCGCAGCTCAGACTCAACTCAGTCTTTCCTAATCGCGGCCCCGTCGAGGGCGGCGTTCAGATCAGGATCGTGGGCGCTGATTTCGTTGATGGGATGCGCGTGCGCCTCGGCCGCCGCGGTTGTGGTGAGATCCAAGTGCTCAGCGGCAATCACATCACCTGCGTGGTCCCCGAAGCGGAGACCCCCTCCACCGTCAACTTGACCATCGATTGGCCAGAAGGCGGAGGCACCGAGGTGCTTGAGGACGCCTTCATCTACTTTGAGCCCGTGCGAGTTTTACGGGTCGACCCGCCCCGCGGACCCGCCGCTGGCGGTGTGCTTCTTGTCGTACGGGGTCGCGGTTTGGTCGTAGGCACTGAGGTCCTGGTCGGCGGAGAGCGCGCGACCATCGAAGAGCTGTCCGAGGATGGGCGAGAGGCGCTGGTACGTTGTCCCGCAGGGCCCCCAGGTCCCGTCGATTTGACCGTGCGCAACCTCAACGGGTCATCCACGCTCCCCGATGGGTTCACCTGGTACGAGGACCTGATCGTCGAGGAGGTTTCCCCTCGCTATGGCCCTCTCTCGGGTGGTCTCGAGGGGCGCCTGGCCGGTGTGGGGCTCTCCGAGGAGAGCGAGGTGCTCTTTGGCGCCGCCGAGGCGTCGGTCATCGCGAGCGAGTTCGAGCGCCGCTCCCTGAGGGTCACGATCCCCGCCGTGGAGACGCCGGGGCCGGTCGACGTCACCGTCACGAACACCAACGGTCAGTGGACGGTCCCCAACGGATTCCTCTACTTGGCGGAGGAGGACGGCGACTTCGTCGTTCATGGCTTCTCGCCCAACCGACTCCCGTCCGACGGGGGGGAGACCCTGCTCGTGGGAGGCAACGGCTTCACTCTAGAGACCATCGTTCAGCTCGATGGGGATGGGATCCCGTGTGTCTTGAACAGCCCTCAGCTGCTCGAGTGCAGCCCGGGCCCCCGCGATCCAGGTACGGTCAACGCGACCGTTCTGCAGGGGGACCGCCGCCACGAGGCCATCGACGCGGTCACCTTTTATCGGCGGGTGGAGATCTACGACGTCGCGCCGGGGCGCGGCAGCATCGCGGGCGGCACCTTGGTCGAGATCGTCGGGCGCGGCTTCGACGTGGACACGACCTTCGACTTTGAGGGCGAGGCGCTCGAGGTCGTCGAGGTCGTCGACGATGAGCACGTCTTGGCGCGCACGCCGACGAGCCGGCCAGGCTGGGTCTCTCTGAGCGCCAACTCGCCCGATGACCTGGCGATCTTACCGCTGGCCTACGAGTATTTTGATCCCACGGCTCAGTTTGGCGGCGTCTGGGGTGACCCCATCTCGAACTCGGTCAACATCACCGTCATGAACATGATGACCGGAGAGCTGCTCCCTGAAACGACCGTCGTCGTCCATGGTCTCAGCGACGACCGGGGTCGCTGGACAGGCACCACCAACGCGGTGGGCCAGGTCACCATCTCCAGCGACACGCTCCGCCTCCCTGTGGCGGTGACGGCGTCGAAGGTGGGCTTCACCACGACGACCTTTGAGCGGCTGACCACCGAGAACGCGACTTTGATGATGATGCCCCTTGAGCCGCCCATGGGCGAAGGCGAGATGGATCCCATCGAGCCCGTTCGGCTCCGGGGCACTTTGACGGGGATGAACGATCTGGAGAAGCCCAGCAACGAGGGCTTCGTCTTGGTGGTCTTTGTTGAGACGACGCACACCCAGCCTGGCAATCGGCTCGGGGCGTCACCGCCTCTACCCAATGGCGTGCTGGTCGAGGATGGCCCCTTTGAGATCACCGTCCAGCCAGGCGAGCTCGCCCTCGTGGCGACGGCTGGGTACATCCCGGCGGTGATGAAGGCTGGCTACGAAGAGGGGCAGGTGCCGTTCTGGACCTTCCGCGACGCGCTGAGGCCCACGCACATGGGTCTGCGTCGCTTCATCTCAGGGCAGCCTGGAGACACCATCGAGGAGCAAGACATCACCCTGGACATCCCCTTGGACCAGACCGTGGACGTGACCCTCGGCAACCCATCGGGCGGTGTGCGCGGCGCGCCGAACGCGTTTATGGCCCACGCGATCCTGTCCCTCGGAGCCGACGGCTACTTCGACTTTCGTTATGAGATAGGCGGCGACCGGCCAAGCTTCGAGGTGGGCGCGCTGCCCGACCTGAACACCTGGCCCGATCCTGACGTGACCATTCGTTGGGAAGGGGAGGCGGAGCAGAACGACCCGAGCATGCTCTATCGTTATGCGTGGGCGACGACGTCTGTGCGCGACATGTCCGAGGGCGTCCGGATCGGACCCTTCGTGGGGACGACGGACATCTTAGAGCCGCGTCACCAGGGCAGCATGAACCCCTTCCGTTGGGTGGAGTGGCGTACGCTCGCAGGCATCGAGGGGGCCGCCGCGCCGACGGAGCCCGCGGACATCCACTTGGTGCGCGTCGCCAATGAGCGCAGCATTTTATGGATGCACTGGGTGCCTGGCCCGGCCAATCGCTTCCAGTACCCACAGCTGCCCATGGAGCAGAACGGACAAGACCTGCCGACGGGCCTCCTGCAGCTGAGCGTCTACTCGATCCTGCTGGAGGGCCCCTTCCAGTTCGACGACTTTACCTTCAACGACATCAACCGTATGCGGTCCTACAGCTTCAGCTACGTACAGTTCCTGCGCTGATCCCCAGCGATTTCACTGCGAACCTATCCAAACGCGATAGATCTGTGGCCGAGTAAGTCCCACGCGTCTTCCTCGATCCGCCGATAGATCTGGATCCCTTCGAGAGTTCTTGGCACTCTACCTTCTAAGGGGGGTCGGAGCGCCGACCACATACATGAAAATTTGAGGCGATAACCGGCGGGATTCGTGCGTCGGTGTCGCTTTCTTGCTGGAGGCAGACGATGAGATCTGTACTGACCATTGCTGTGAGCGTCTTGGCGCTCTTCGCTTTAACCGCGTGTGATGACGCCGAGACTGGGCCTACGACCCCGGCTGCCTGTGACGACAACTCACAGTGCTTGAACGGACAGGTCTGCGACACCACGACGCGGACCTGCGTGACCGTTGATGGTGGTATGGGCGCGGGTGGCCAGGGCGGCGCGGGTGCGGCTGGTGGTTCCGGCGGCGCTGGTGGATCGGGCGCGGCGGGCGGTGCTGGTGGCACAGGCGCGACGGGCGGTGCCGGTGGCGCTGGTGGAGCGGGCGCGGCTGGTGGTTCCGGCGGCGCTGGTGGCGCAGGCGCGACGGGCGGCGCTGGTGGCGCAGGCGCGACGGGCGGCGCTGGTGGCGCGGGCGCGACGGGTGGTGTTGGTGGTATGGGCGGCGCGGGCGGCGGCATGGCCGGGCCCGATGGTGACGGCGATGGGATCGAGGATCGCATCGACAACTGCCGTGAGATCCCCAATCCAGACCAGGCGGACGCCGACGGCGACAACGCGGGCGACGCCTGCGACGCGAACCCTCAGGTCTTCAATTACAAGCTCTCAGGCCAGCTGCTCCTCGTGGGCGGCATGGGCGTCGACATGAACCACACCCTCAAGGGCGGGGCGAGCAGCGGGGCGCATCAGAGCGTCTCGGAGAACCATAATCTCACCGGTCGACTCACGCCTTAAGAGGGACAGACATTATGTACGGACTTAGAGTTATCAAGACGATCGTGGTGTGCCTGTGTCTCTGGAGCGCGAGCGCCATGGCACAGGACTCTGTGACTTTGACCTACCAAGGCAGCCTGTCCGACGCGGGTGGCCAAGCCATTAACGGCACCCGAGCCATGACCTTTCGCCTCTACACTCAGGCTCAAGGAGGCCAGGCGCTGTGGACGGAGAACCACGGGGAGGCCGACGTCGTCGACGGGACCTTCAGCGTTGTGCTCGGTCGTCAGATCGCCTTCAGTCCAGAGGCCGTAAGCGCGCCGATCCTCTACTTGAGTGTGCAGGTCGGCGATGACGCAGAGATGAGCCCGCGCATGCGAGTGGGTGGTGCGCTGAAGGCTCAGTGGGCGGCGGTGGCGGCTCACGCTCGAGACGTGCGCGGCGAAGACATTAACCCGGCCAGCGTGACGGTGGGCGGCCAGCAAGTCATCAACGGCGATGGTCAGTGGGTGGGCCCCAACGACAACCTGATGGGTCCTCGTGGTCCTCAGGGTGAGCGCGGCCCCCTCGGTGAGCGCGGGCCTCAGGGCGACGTCGGTGAGCGCGGTTCGCGCGGTGACGTCGGTCCACGTGGAGATCCAGGTCCCGCCGGAGAGCGCGGAGCCCAGGGCGAGGCCGGGCGAGTTGGCCCCGCTGGCGCGGAGGGTCCCCTAGGCCCACCAGGGCCCCGTGGACGCAGCATCACCTTCTTTGACGACGCTGACGGCGATGGGTTTTACGATTGGTTGGAGATCTCCGTCGGATCGGACCCTGCGTCCGGTGATGACGTGCCCGCGGACGCCAACTTTGACGGCATCCCCGATGAGCTCGTGGGCCCAGCTGGACCGCGAGGACCACAGGGCACTCCAGGCGGGGTCGGCCCCGCCGGGCCAGCGGGCGCTCAGGGCGTCGCCGGTGAGGTTGGGCAGCCAGGTCCACGTGGAGATCGCGGTGAGCGCGGTGAGCTCGGCCCACAGGGGCCCGCCGGTCCTCAAGGCCCAGGTGGGCCAGCGGGTGCGGACGGCGCTGTTGGTCCAGACGGGGCTCAAGGAAACCCGGGTCCTCAAGGAGCACCCGGTCCAGAGGGCGCCTTAGGCCCCGCGGGTGCTCAGGGCGCTCAGGGACCAGCCGGTCCGGGCATCGAGATCGACCTCGACTCCGACGATGACGGCTTCCAGGACTGGATCGAGGTCCTGACGGGCAGCGACCCGCAAGACGGTCAGAGCCAGCCTACGGACGAGAATGATGACGGCGTTGCCGACCAGCTCGTTGGACCTATCGGTCCCGCGGGTGACCAAGGTCCAGATGGCGCCAATGGGGCCGATGGCCAAGACGGCGGCCTCGCAGACTTTGAGCACATCAACCCGGACGTCATGACCTCGCGACTCGTGCGCGCCTTCGCAGCATCGCAAGAGGAGATGCCTCTCGTAGACCCTCAGGATGGCAACCCGGTCGAGAGCATCATCAACGTGCCCGTCAGCGGGCCCTTGGTCTCGGTGCGGGTCACCGTCGACATCGAGCACGCCGACCTGAGCCAGCTGACCATGCGACTGCGCTCTCCGCGGGGTACCATCGTGACCCTGCATGATGGCGAAGAGGGCGAGAACCTGAACCTGACTTACCCGGACGACGCGCCGGGCACCGTCGAGGCGATGGCTCAGTTCGTGGGGGAGGGCTCTCGGGGCAATTGGACCTTGATCCTGACGGACGTTCAGATCGGGAACCAAGCGACGGTCAACAACTGGGACATCGAGGTGACGTACACCTCCAGCGACCAACTCGACTTCGTCGGCAACATCGATATGCACGACAACACCATCTACAACTTAGGTGAGCCGACGACGGACACCCACGCGGTAAATAAGGCCTACGTGGACGCCATTGAAGACCGGGTCAACGAGCTCGTCACTCAGCGCTTGGAGGGCATCAGGCGGCCGACCTACCGCTGGGCGGTCTGGAGCACCTACGACCAGAACGCGGGGTGGTACGATGGGAACAGCGGGCGACTCTTCGGCGGCGTCAATCCCCATGACTGGAGCGATGGCGACCGGACCGCTGGGAACATGAGCAGCGATAAAGGCGTCTTGGCTGCCCTGTTTACGCGCAAGGGGTGGGCTTCCCGCAACGGGGACGCCAACATCTACGCCGAGAGTTGGTATCACCACAGCAGCACCAATGGACGGTTCGCTGGCGCTCTGTTCAGGATTCGGAACACGACGCAGCAACCCATTACGTGGACCGCGCAATACAACACCACCTCCTATAGCGGCTGGAACGAGCGCTCCAGCATCGCTGTAAATGGGAACACCATTCGGAACGGGTCAAATGACTACGCGGAGCAGCGGCAGGCGACCAATATTGAGATCCCTCCGAATCGAATCAGCACGGTCATATTTGTGTCCGCTTCATCGAATCCAAGCGGCATCCGCTCCTGCTTTCTGGCGTTCCACGGCGGCAGCTTAAACCTGCCTCAGGGCCTTGAGTTCGTGGACGACCTGGATACGGCGGAGAACGGCTGGGACAACTAAGGGCGCCGAGGACGCCTCTGAGCGGCGACCCGCTCATTGGACTCGGCTTGAAGGGCAGAGAGAGAACACATGATGCATAGGATACTGACGCTTTTACTGGTCTTGATGGCCAGCCCTGTCTTGGCGCAAGACGGCGTGACCCTGACCTACCAGGGCAGCCTCTCCGACGCGGGTGGCCAGGCCATCAACGGAACTCGTGCCATCACCTTTCGCCTCTACAGCCAGGCGGACGCGGGGGAAGCTCTGTGGACGGAGAACCACGGCGAGGCCGACGTGGTCGACGGGATCTTTAACGTGGTCCTGGGCCAGCAGTCAGCCTTTGGCGCCGACGTGATGAGCGCCGCAGGCCTGTATCTGGGCGTGCAGATCGGCGATGACGTGGAGATGAGCCCACGCATGCGAGTCGGCGGTGCGCTGAAGGCTCAGTGGGCGGCGGTGGCGGCCCACGCGCGAGACGTGCGCGACGAGAACATCAACCCCGCCAGCGTGACCGTGGGTGGCCAAGAGGTCATCAACGCCGCCGGTGAGTGGGTGGGCGAAGCCGCCGGACTCCAAGGGCCCGTTGGTCCCGCGGGTCCTCAAGGCCCAGCCGGTGTGCAAGGCGAGTCACTCGACCTAAATTTGGACTCGGATTTGGACGGCTTCAGAGACTGGATCGAGATCTCGGTCGGCACAGACTCCAGCGATCCGGCGGACGTGCCGGCTGACGTGGAGCGAGATGGTGTGGCCGACCTCATGCAGATCACGGGACCACAGGGAGAGATCGGCCAGACAGGGGTCGGGATCGCGAGTCTAATCGTCAACGCCGACGGACACGTCATGGTCACCTACACCGATGGGCGCGAGGTTGATGGCGGCAGCGTGCTCGGCCCTGAGGGGCCCCGGGGACCCATGGGACCTCGAGGTGAACCAGGTCTGCGCGGTAATGACGGTGGCGACGGCGCGAGCGTGATCAACGCGAGCATCAACCTAGCTGGTCAGCTCGTGCTGACCTTGAGCAGCGGCAACGTCATCAACGCCGGGCGAGTTGTCGGCGCGCAAGGTGAGGAAGGGGCCCAAGGGCTTCAGGGACCTCAGGGCCCACCTGGATTAGAAGGTCCCCGCGGTCCCCAGGGGTTCCAGGGTCCCCAGGGGATTCAGGGCGAACAGGGCGTACCCGGTGAGCTCGGACAGCCCGGCAGCGATGGCGCCGACGGAGCATCGGTGGTGGCCGCCAGCGTCGCTGACGGCGATCTACTGCTCGAGCTGAGCACCGGAGATATAGTCAACGCGGGCGACATCACTGGCCCTCAGGGTGAGCAGGGTGTTCAGGGCGCTCAAGGCGCGCAGGGTGCTCAAGGTGAAGCGGGCGTCTCCGTCGCCCAGGCGGGCGTCGACGGCGATGGAAGTCTCGTCATCGGCTTGAGTGATGGAGAGTCCCTTAACGCGGGCCCCGTGGTGGGCCCCCCGGGCCCGGCCGGTCAGGATGCGTCCCCCGATGATGTGGCGTCAGCCCTCGGCGAAGACGGCGCCTTTCGGACTCAATTGGCCCGGACCATGGTCGAGAATCACGGTGAGGCGCTCGGTGGCGCCCTCGAAGGCGCGGCGGGCGGCCGGGAAGGCTCGGGCACTATCAGTCGCTACACCAATCAGTTCTCCCTGGGGCCCTACAGCAAGGCGAAGGAGTACATCCACCTGCTGAACCCCGAGGCGCCGAAGATGCTCATGTATCTCTACGGCGAGGACCCCTCGAGCTCGGCGGGTCGAGACACCTTGAACATCACCGGGAACACGGATCTCAACAGTAATTTTAACGCCAACCTTAACGGCGGTGAGGGCGAAACGTTGGTGACCGTCGGGAGCAGCAGTGGCCTCAATCCCGGAACGCAGATCCTCTTGCACCAGCTCCGCGGCGACAACGCCGGCCAGTGGGAGCTGAACACCGTCGCCAACGTCTCAGGCAATAACATCACCCTGGGCAAGCCCCTGGACAACACCTACTCGACCTCGGGGAACAACCAGGCGCAGATCGTCCGGGCCTATAACGCGGAGGTCCTCGAGGTGACCGGGCGCCTATACACGGACAGACGAGTCGGTGACGAGAATTATGGGGGTGTCTTGTACGTGCGCGCTCGGGAGATCTTCGTTCGCAGCGGCGGCAGCATCGACGCTGATGGCGCTGGGTACGCGGGTCGCGGTGGCAGTTGGCAGCACTCAGGCTTTTCATATTGCACCGCAGAGACGGTCGCAGCTCCGGCCGCAAACTGCAGCGCGGGGGGCGGCGGCATTATCGCAGCAGGTGGGTGCAATTCGGATAACGGCTCTGGCGCCGGGGGAAGCAACCGCACCCAAGGCGCTCAATCCACCCATCGCAGCGGGACCGTAGGCGCCGTTTGGGGCGAGGCCGAGGCAGGCCTGCTCAAGCCTGGAAGCGGGGGCGGGGACGGCGGAGGCTGGTGCAACGGCAACTTCGAGCCCGGTAGGGCCGGCGGAGGCGTCGTGGTGATCGGCGCCCAGCGCGTCGTGATCGAGGAAGGGGCGAGGATCTCTGCGAATGCGCAGGATCCCTACGTTGCAAACTGGGGCAATTGGTCCGCCCAGGGTGGCGGCGGGGCTGGCGGTATGGTCCGTCTCTATGCGAACAGTATTGTGAACGAGGGCACCATCGAAGCGAATGGTGGTGAGGGATCCCTCAACACTTGGAACGGTCGTCGGGGCGGTAATGGCGGAGCTGGTTGGGTCGTC
>CALELH010000835.1 GCA_937902595.1 uncultured Myxococcales bacterium | reverse complement strand
GCCCAAATCTCGACGGACGTGCTGGTCGACGATGGGATCCCCGCCCATCAACCTCACGGCGCCGGTGTCTGGCTTAAGCTGACCGGAAAAGAGCTTGATGAGCGTAGACTTCCCCGAGCCGTTTGGCCCAAGCAAGCCAGTCACCCCTGGACCTACGGTGAGGTTGACCTCATTGAGAGCTCTTACAGCTCCAAACATCTTGCTCACGCCCGTGGCTTCCAGCATCGGCCCACTCATACGTCTATATCCCCATGGAGTTCACGGCACATCTCGTCCAGTCCAATCATACAGAAGAGCCCGATGGCTACGAGGGACAGCACCACGCTGCCATTCGCCTCAACCCGAGTGACAAGGTCCCCGGCGACACTTCTGCTCGGATCGAGCCACCCATGAGCGAGGGTGCGAAGATTTCGTGCAGGATCGATGTACCCTGCAAACCGGACCCCGACGGCGCTTAAGCTCCCAACCAGGAGAGGCAGACCAAAAATAGCGCCCGCAAAAAAAGTACCCGCGGAGCGACTGTTGTCAGTGCGAGCGCTGAGGCCGACCATCGTGGTCGTCAACGCCATCGCCCCCAAGATGCTGATGGCCGTCGCTGGTACGAAGAGGGTCAAGAGGCCAGGGCGTGCGCCGGGCGGACTGATGCCGAAAGCCACCAAACTCAACAGCGCCGTGGGAGCGACCAAGCCCAGGCAGGGCACTATGAACACGCCAACCAGCTTGCCTAATGCATAATCCCGGCGAGACAAAGGCCGCGAGAAGTACACGATCCAACAACGAGCCTGGCGGTCATCTGCCACGCATCCCGGCATGATGGCGGCCACCAGGACAGCCGCCACAAAATACTGGACCCAAAGGAACGTCGTCACGATCTCGTTGGCCGACCCGATGATCGCCGCCGACTGGGCGTCGCTTCCGCCGGCGACCTTCTTCACCAGGATCACCGCGACCAACCAGACAGCGTGAATCAGAAAGACCCCGAGGCCGAACGCTGCGAGGACCTTAGCGGTCCGCTTAGCGAAAGCTGTCCCCAAGACGGTGCGGGCGATGGGGTCGATCGGGCTCCGTGACGCCTGTGATTGGTCGGGGCTCCGGTATCCGATCGAGTAGATCTCGTCAGTGCTCATTGCGCTCTCCCAGGCTCGCCATAAAGGCATCTTCGAAACTCGAGCGCGCAGGCTCGAGACCTACGATCTCAACGCCCGCCTCGGCGGCCGCGACCCAAATCGAGTCGACGCTGCTCGTCGGCTTGAGGTGCACCGACACAGTGCCTTCCGGTGTATTGACCTGCACCGTCTCTGCGAACTGCCCCAGGGCGTTCGCCAGGGAGCGAGGATCCCCTAGGGGCCTTAGAGTATAACGCTGATGGTCTCGTACCCCCATCTCGCTCAAATGGCCCGCGTATCGAACCTCGCCATCCTGAAGGATTATGCAGCTGTCACAAGCCCGCTCAACATCGTGAAGGATGTGTGTTGAGAGTACGATTGAGGGGCCCTCTCCATGCGCCAAATGCTGAAGCAGATCGAGAAAGTCAGCCCTGCTCTCGGGGTCCAGGCCGCTTGTGGGCTCATCCAGCAAGAGCAGCTCGGGCCCATGAGCCAGAGCCATCGCCACCTTAGCTCGCTGAAGCATTCCAGTGCTGTAGTTCTCAGCCGCTCGATATCGAGCCTCATCGAGACCCACCAGGTCAAGCATCTCGTGGGCCCTCAAGAGGGCCGCGCGTCGCCGAAAACCACACAACTCTGCTGCGTAAGCGACGCACTCAAGGCCCGTCAGATCGGGTAAATGGCCTGTGCCTTCGGCAGCGAACCCTAATCGGGCCAAATGGCCGCCGCCCGTGACACGCTCGCCAAGGACTGAGACGTGACCCGAGTCGGGCACTAATAGACCTAGGCAGATCTTCATCAGCGTGGTCTTTCCTGCTCCGTTTGGCCCGACCAGACCGACGGAGCGACCCGTGATATTCGCGGTCACGCCCGTGAGGGCCTTCGTCGCGCCAAAGGTCTTATTGACGCCCTCAAAGCTCAGTAATGCGCTCACTCTTCAGCCCCGTGCATCTCGAACGACTCGAAAGTAAACGCTGGCGCGACCACACACGTAACCAGCGTCCATGCTCCTTGACTACGCGCGCTTTGCCATTCGCCCCGGGGCACCACTGCCTGTGGCGACTGGCCCGCAAGCACGTCTGGACCAAGCACCACCTCCGTCACATCCTCAGCGACGTCTGGCCCTGACAGCAGAAGACTCAGGGGCGCGCCTGAGTGATAACACCAGACCTCTTCGGCGTCCGTGACACGATGCCACGCTGAGCCGGGTCCAGCCTCCAGCAGGAAGTAGATGGTCGTAAGGTCTCCTCTGCGGCCTCCTCCCGGGTCGTGCCGGTGCATCTCCCGAAACCAGCCACCCTCAGGGTGTGGTTCAAGGCCGAGAGCCTCAATCAGTCTGGGCGCGTTCAAACTATCGAGCCCTCTCGTCAATCCAGCTCATGGCGGCCCCGATTGTGGCCGCCCTAT
>CALELH010000834.1 GCA_937902595.1 uncultured Myxococcales bacterium | reverse complement strand
GCCGCGACGATGATCTCTCCCAGACCGTGGTGATACGTCGCCACGAAGTGAACCCCTACCGACCCCAAGAGGTTTCGACGAGCGTCCACCCATGTCAGATGCTCACTGTCATCAATGCCCGCCGCAGCCGCGATAGTCCGGACGGAGCGTCTTGATGGGACGGGTTCAGGAGGGAGCGGAGCTGCACAGCTCATGTCTACCTCAGGGGCGACATCCGGGCCGAGGTCCATCGGTCCGCTCTGCACATCCGCCGTGCCCTGATCTGGCGTCGCCACATCGGAGGAGGTCCCCAAAGCTTGAGAAGCTTCATCGCACCCGATCACCGTGAGGACGATACAGAAGGAAAGAAGAAATCTGGTCACTCTCTCTCCCATCATCCAAATCGAGGGGCCCGCAGGGGCAACGTAAACAAGATAGTCCGAACCTTCTCTTGGCGCACGAAAATCCCTGACCATAAGGAGGCGACGAACAGGCCTGAGACATGGTAGGAGGCCGTATGCTGAAGACGATCGCCATGTGGTCCGGTCCGCGCAACATCTCGACAGCGATGATGCGGGCGTTTGAGAATCGAGAAGACACCTGCGTCAGCGATGAGCCTCTCTACGCGCACTATCTGAATGAGACGGGCCTGGAGCACCCAGGCGCCGCCGAGGTCATCGCATCACAGGAAAACGACTGGGGCGAACTGGCCAGCACCCTGACGTCCCCACCGGTCACCGGGCATCATGTCTGGTACCAAAAGCACATGACCCACCACCTGCTTCCGGAGCGGGACATCGGTTGGGTTCGCGACCTCACAAATTGTTTCTTAATCCGAGACCCTGCCGAAGTGCTGAGCTCCTACACACGCACTCGGGGCGAAGCGACCCTCAATGATCTCGGCTATCCCCAACAGCTCGCGCTCTTTAGGCAGGTCGAGGCATGGACGGGTTCAACGCCACCTGTTCTCGACGCGCGCGACGTGCTCAAGAGCCCAGACAGGCTGTTAGGCCTCCTGTGCGACCACCTAGGGATAGAGATGCACTCAAGCATGTTGAGTTGGCCCTCTGGGCCCCGCGAAACTGACGGTGTATGGGGGAAGTACTGGTATGAGAACGTCTGGCGTTCGACAGGTTTCCAACCTTATGAACAGAAGCCGATAACCTTTGAGCTTCAATTCCAGACTGTTGAGGAGCAGGCGCGTCCTATCTACGAAGAGCTCGCTCAGTATCGCCTGATTTAGGTCCGGCGTGTATCGCTCAAAGTAGGTCTTCAGATGGCCGTGAGACCAAATCCCACCGCGACAGATAGGGTCAGCAACACGCCCATAAGGGGCACATATGCATAGATCTTCGCGGGGGGGAGTGGATCACCGATGTCGATGAGAGGCGTCCCATCAATCCGACAAACGTAATTACTCGGTGTTGCGCGATATAGACGCTGACAACACGGGCAATAAGCCGGTGTTACGTTGGACTGCATCGAAGCTTTCCCTGTAGCCATTTTCTTACTCCATCTCGAACTGTCTGCACTACATTGACGAGCGAGCGCGCGTTTCCTTACGCCGAACCTCTGACATTGCAAGAGGCGTTCCGGGCCCGGACCGTCACATTTTCGATCACTCGTCTTCAGACCGAAGGAGGGATCTCAATGTCAGGATGAGAGTAGGACGTGATTGGTTACTGGTCTTCTTCAGGCCACACCCGGACGGTTGGCTCTGCGTCACCTGAGCGCATCCAAGCTCTGCCCATACCCGCCGTATCGAACGGGGCGGCGATCTCGCCATCGTGACCTAGGGCGATGACCCCAGCTCGGTCAGAACCAAACCGCTCTCGTAGAGCCGCGAGAGCGTCTTTCGCAGCGTGCGATGCGGTGCTGCCAGCTTGGACGCGTGAACGGATATCGGCGGCCAGCGCCACGCGCATAATGAACTCACCTGTACCGGTCGCAGCACAGGCGACGCAGTCGTTCTCTGCCCATAGCCCCGAACCGGCCAGAGGTGAATCCCCTACCCGACCCGGTTGCTTCAGCCAAATCCCCCCGGTGCTCACGGCCGCCGCGAGGTTTCCCTCACCATCCAGCGCGACCGCGCCAACGGTGTCTCCCTCATCGTGCGTACCACCTAAGGCCGTCAACTGATCGGCTAAGCTAGGCGCGACGGGGTTGTTTCGCCGATGCGACTCCCATTTCCGAACGCGCTCCGCAGATGGGCGAGCTTCGATCGCGGTAAAGCCGGGCAGGGTCGCAGCGAGCTGGAGCGCCTTCGAGCCGGCAAACAAGCAATGGGGTGAACCCGTCCTAATGCCTTCGGCGAGCTCGACGGCGTTTGAGAGGCCAGGCACACCCGCGATGGCCCCGTAGCTCAGATCTCGGCCATCCATGACAGCCGCGTCGACCTCTATCTCGCCATCCAATGTCAGACAGCTTCCGTGACCAGCATTGAAGACGCCGCTCGCCTCCATAGCGGCGACAGCCGCCGTCGCCGCGTCGATGGCTGACTCGGAGCGGGCGAGCACCGCTGCTCCAGCTCGCGCTGCCTCAGCCAATCCGAGTCGATACTCAGCTTCTTTCTCAGCGCCCATGCTGCGCATCGCGCCAGCACCACCGTGAACAACGATCACCCAATTAGTCTGCGTCATGACGATCCTCAACGGGGCCTCTCAAGGCCTGCCTAACGTTAGGGACAAAATGGAGCCAACCCTGGGTCGGCCTTCAGCTTTCGTAGGGGACGAACCCGGGAAGGCGGCGATGCCTTGAGCGCCTCTAAGGACTTGAGCGCGCAACTCTTAACGGAGCTGGGAACCTCTAGGCCATCACCGAGCTTTCCGGAGGCCAGCGTGGTGAGCCGCGCTCGGGTCTCCTCAGAGAGTTCCGTCAGGGTACCGCCCTCGGCTCGATAGGACTGCATGAAGCGAGCAGAGAGACACATGGGTTCGTCGTAGACCTTCTTGCTGCGCGCACGCGCCTCCAAGATCTTTAGGATGGCCGCCACACCCTCCGCGCCCCGTCGTACAAGCCCAGACCATAGGATGTCCCCATTCGGTTTCCCGTCCAGCTCACCTGCGATGAACCGAAGGGCCTCGGGCGACTTAAGATCATTCTCAACGATGTATAGGGCGCATGGACGAGCAAAATATCCGTTTAGACCAGTCTTGAGTAAGCGCGAGACGCTCGCCTTATCTCCAATTTTCCTGAGGGCGGCACAGGCCATCCGCAGTGAGGATGGGGGGCGAGAGCCTCCGAGCTTATCGACACAACTCTTGCGCTCTTCAGGCGTCGCTTCCGGCGGACGCCCCTTAAGGGTCTCTCCGCGTGACTTGGCGACACACCGATTGAACACGACGTCCCAAGAGCGGACGGCGACGCCCGCCACATATCGACCAGATGCTAGAGCGTCTGCCCCGAGCGCTCCAAGGAGATGAATGGCCAAGGGGCGCTCGTTCACTCGGCCCTCTCTCAGCTTCCTCTCCAAGAAGGGTCGCACCGCCTGCGGATCCTTGATGAGGTTGGCATACGAGGACCGGCAGTAGGTCTGGTACTTTTCCGTCCCCTTCGCGGGCCGAGACCCATAACCACCACCTAAGATGGCTCTAAACAAAGTCCTAAACTCACCGTTCTGCTCAACCTCAGCCTTCTCCGCATCAACCTCTGAGACCGTGGGAGACTTCACCCCCGACGACGCTCCTTCAGGGTCCGTCACCTTAGACGCTTTGAAGCCGCTGTCCTGGGTCGCGTTTCCCGGCGACGTCGACGCGTCTCGTGGGCCCGATGAACATCCGGCCACCATCAACATGGTGACTGTCCACAGGCATCGCTTCATCCAACATCCCGAACGCTTCATGTCGGTCAATCTCCCCCTCAAATCGTCCGCAGGTTACCAGCGTCCACCCTCACTGAAAACGACGTTGTGTGAGGCGCAAGACGGAATCGGCCAGAGTTTCTCAGAGACGCGTTGCGACCCACGCTAAGAGTCGCCGGCCTTCTATGGCGGGCCGCTCCGTGTCATGGCTCTGAGCCCACGCTATGCTCCCCATCGCATGAAGACCTACCAAACCGAGCAGGGTCCTCTCTTCCGGTCCTGTCAGCGTCGCTCCATAGCCAGAGAAGAAGGCCTCCTTAAGCTCCGGTTCATCCCAGTGAGGCACAAGGCCTACGAAGTCATAGAGGAATAGATCAGGCCGCGTCTGACCAAAGTCGATGACGATGAGGTTGGAGGACGAAGGTTCATAAAACCAGTTCCGCTCGTTGAAGTCTCGGTGACAGTAAACCCGAGAGACATCAGGACAGTGGGAGAGCGCGTCACGCAGGCGCTCGACGAGGCCCATATCCGCACCCTCATCATGTTCTCCAACCCATCCATCCAAGCGCCGTTGAAGCGCCAGAGAGAGCGGGAGTGGATCGGCGTCGACGTACGGAAGTCCATGTACTCTTCTGAGCCATTCACCGGCGCTGTGCATCACCTCGGATGTCATGACAGAGACGGCCTCGCCTGGAGCCGCCCTCATGAGCAGCGCGTTGGGATCCCTCGGGCAGACCGCCACCAACTCCGTGACGCCTCCGCCTAAGGTCTGGCCGAAGTAACGATATGCTTCTCTCTCGCGAGCGGCAGCGATGAAGTGATGATGGGCCTTGACGACATGGGTCAACTGTCCGTCTTGATGACCCAGCCAGACGAGGGATTGCTCGTGATCACCCGGCGCCAACTCCCAAACCCGAATCCCTGTTTCATCAACTAACCAGGGCCACAGAGACGCGAGTTTCTCGGAGATGTTCTTTCCTGCGTCTGTCACGGGACCCCTTCGCGCCAGTCTC
>CALELH010000833.1 GCA_937902595.1 uncultured Myxococcales bacterium | reverse complement strand
TCATGGCGTTCTAGAGAGAGTTGGTGGCGTCCATGACGAGTCTCTAATACCGCGGATTCGGCGGAACCATCGACGGTAAAGAAGACATACTCTGCTTGTGCCCAGGCGACACACATCGCTGCTGATTCACCGCCCACTGCTTCGCAGGCAGAGGTGTGGGTTTCTTTGCTCTGCCACTCTTCGGCCTCGAAGGGTGCATGTTCCAGGAAGTTCTCAAAGAAAGGTGCGTCAACCCGCTGCCGCATCAGGATAGCTTCGGCATTACCTGTCTGCCAAGCAGGGCGCGTCAGATTGGCACTGCCTACGATCATGAGCTGACCGTCCTCGCCCTGTACGTGGATAAGTTTAGCGTGTAAGTCGCGCCCTGATGGGCACTTGAGATGCCCGGTAGCTAGGTCGAACGGAATGGTGGGATATCGACCAGGGCTGGCTGCGACCTCCACAGTCTGAGAGGGAAAACGATCGGCAAAGGTGCGACTGGTCTGGTTGTCGGCGTCGTGAAAGGGGGCCGCAAGTAGGAGTCTGCTCCCACTTTCTATGAGGCGGTGGTTCATCACCTGACCGATCAGTGGTCGTTGAAGGGAATGCACAAAACGGCTGTACCCAGCATCGGTGGTTGCCAACGGGGTGTTCAAGACTCGACTGAGTCGCCGCCGTGCATGTCCCGAAATCCCTACACGCGGATCGGCAACTAATGTGGAGAAGAACTGACGAATCGCGTCGAGGCTTTGCCCTTCGTCTGCGGGAATGACATCGAACGCTTCTAAGGCGCCGCCCATCCCGTGCCAGCTCAAATTGCCACTACCCACGAGCGCTACTGGTTTCGAACCACAGAAAAGATGGACCTTTGGGTGAAATACACCGGGAGACCAGTGGACGGGAAGGAGGTGATAATCTCGACCTGCACAGTTTAGGGCTGCGAGCGCGGATTGAGCAGCGCGATACCCAGCATTGGCATCGACGAACACCACGATGTCCTCAGCGCTTGTCTCAAGTAAGCGGGGGAGTAAAGCGGCCTCGAAGAAGGGCCCATCAAAGGTAAAGGTGGTCAGAAAGATGGCCTGGGCGTCTTCAGGCCATACGGACTCGATGGTCTTCTGAGTTGTCACCCGCGGTACACCTCGTTCTGATGCCAGGCCAACACGTTACGGCAGGGTCTGGCCTCTGGACTATCGGGGAGCAGAATGGAGTTTCCCTGAAACGCGTAATACCGCGCTCCGTTATTCCATTCGTCGTGCAGCGCATCGGACACTTTGACCTGGTAATCGGGGGTCACGGTCACGTAACCGCGGTCAAAGAGTGCGTGGAACTCCTTGGTAAGCAAGAGACCATTTTGGACGTGATTCGAGGCCGGCCCTAAATAGGGCTGTATATGGGCGGCATCGAGGACCGGCTGTGTGTGCTCACCGGTAATGGCGCAACGGCCATAGGCATCAAGTAATCGGAGCCTAAAGGTGCCTTGCCCTTGGCGTACGAGTACCTCCCGTTCGATGAGGGTCCGTTGGTCGATATCGACAGGTATGAAGTTCTGTCCCAGATCCCGTGGGATTACTGCGTGTTCGTTTGCGATGCTCTCCATCAAGAACTGTTTTCGTGTTGTGTCGGTTTCCGTACGGCCTTGAACAATGTTTCGTTTCCAGCCTTGTTCTTCTCGCCATGACACCCACCGGGCCTCGGGCCAGAATCGGGCATCCCTGAGCACCGTACAGCCGATGGGCTTACGGCGATTGGCCGAGAGAGATAAATCCTCATTTCGATAGGATGAGATCCGCGTTAGAAAGCTCGCCATGGACCCATCGCCATTACGCCAGCCAAACAGGTTCCATGCCTCTTCGACCGGCACCACCTGGAAATGAGCAAAGAACCCATACCCAACGAGTGCGTGATGCGGTTTCTTGAGTCGAAAGAAAACGGGGGTGCCCGGTTCCATACGCCGCATCGGCTTGGTGCCCTTGGGTTGCCAGAAATTGACTTCGTCGACCACACCGTCGATCGCTTGGATCGATAGATAATCGAACCAACGCTTATCCGTGAGCGCAATAAATGGATCCATTACCCCCCCATGTCCTGCTCTCATCCTCGGTTGCTGGATAGTCTCCGTCAATCCCCAGGACTACAGTTCCTGCCCGAGTAGTTCAGGCCGAATGGCAATCGACAATGCCGTAAGGGATTTTGTGTAAGCGATGGTGCTGGCGCGCGTGGAGACCATGCCGAGAGTGGTGGGTCGGTGAATATTTTTTCGAAGGATGCCGTTTATGGGGGGGAGTCTGGGAGAGGATGGCCCTCATGTCGATGTCTGAAAACCAGTATTTATTGGAGTCGCTTCTCAATCGAGCCACCCTCAGGATGCCTCGTGATCTAGGATACGGGAACGGCTATGGCGACCTGATCCGATTGGCGCGCAGCCTGGGAATCGAGGACGCCCCTACACAGAAGAAGGCTGAGCTTGTTCGCTTGTGCGCTGAGGCGATCCAGGGCTCCGTTGACGGCTTCGTGACCCAGGGGGACCTGGAAGAGGCGCGCACCTTTCTCGACCGTAAGCTGGAGCACCTATTCTCTCGGGCCTTCGCGAACTTCTGGTTCGAGATGTCCGAGCGATTCCATGGTGAGGCCTACCACCATGGCCGTAAGCCTCAAGACAAGGAGGCGTTCATCTATCTGTGCATCGATCACCTGCTCTATAAGGCCGACGCCGAGAGCGTCCTGAGTCGGGTCGAACTGTTCATCGAGATGTGGTTAGGTCGACCGGACTCCGAGAACTATCTCAGGGTCGCGGACCCTGAGCAGTGCCAGCCGGGGCTCGGCTTCAGCCTCAGGCGCTTCGTCGTTCACACCTTGGTGAGGCCCGTCACCGATGAGGGCCGCGTTAACCTTGGATACCTGCACCGAGCCATCGGCGATTGGTTCGATCTCTCAATTGATGAGACCGGCCGACGCGGCCTTAGGGTCGACCGGGCCCCGTTCTCTGATTGGGCCATCAACCAGGTCTGTCGCACCGAGGAGCACAGTGCGGATCACGATTGGTCGCTACCGCGGACCATGGCGTTGCACCCCGCCGTCTCGGAGCGCCTTCAGAGCAATCATGTTTTCCTGGCGGTCATGAGGTCGCTCTGGAGTGAGTACCGCGTCGTCTATGGGGCAGGTGACAGCGAGGTGGGAGCGCAGGTGTCAGAGACGGACAGGGCCCTGAGCGCGGCCTTCTTCGAGTCGCTGCCTAGCTCAAGCGCAGTGTCCTCTCTCCAATGAGCTGAAGGTTGGACATGAGCTCCCATCCCACTTATCTCGTCCAGAGATCGCTTAACCAGGCAGCGAGCGCGTCGTGGCTGGCGGCCGGGCGCAGGGGTACGAACACTCTGAGATTTTAGGGAGTCTGACGACGGGCAGCCTTTGGATGAAGTAACAGTCTTACTTCATCAAGATCATGGTTCCCGGCTTGTAGACGCCACCTGCTGCCGGGATGGCTGCGGTCTGTGCTACACCGAACTTCAGGTTGTACTTATTCCAAGCCCGCCAGGTGGTCCGACTGTTGTCATGGGTCATAAAACGTCGAAAGCGGGTGCTTCGCGTAAACACTGGCGACCAGGCTCCGGTGGCGACGACCCAGTGAACTCCATTTCGCACGAGCGCGATGACTGGCCCATCACCCTGTAGGAGCTCTTTCTCGATATATAGCTGCGGATTAGTCACCTGACGGTATCGACGGATCCCGACGCCTTTCTTGTCGAGGCCCTTCGCCTTGAGGATACGTTTGAGCCCTAGCTCCAGTTGCTTTGGCACTACCGCGAGATTTCCGAACCACTTCTTTCGGCCTAGAATTGAGTTCAGCTTCATGTGCCCAGAGATGTATGCCTGACTGACATCGACCCCCAGGTACCTCAAGAAGTTGTGCGCGGCCTTGCGTCCACACCCCAGGTACTTGGTGTCTTGGTCTTCAGCCTTCAAGTAATGGGTTCCGGAGCGATCTAAGAACACGCCGGTCTTGGTGACGGGCACGATCTTCTTACCGCGGTAGGTGACGGTCCGCGTCTGCGTGAGGCGCTTGGGACGCCAACGAAACTTGGGGAGGTTCAAAGAGACCTCTCTCTTGAAGGAGACGCTGTAGTTCGCCTTGCGCAGATTCCGTAATGAGATTCGATAGTTCTCTTGTAGGCGGACCCGTTTGGCACAGCCCGTGTTTCCCGTCGACACCGCCCAGATGTTCGCAGCGAACCGCTTGTTGGTGACGAAGTGAAGCCGCTGGGAGTCGGCCAGTCGACCCGATGGCCTAGGGGCTCCATAGACGAAATGCCCTAGGTCAGCGCCTTCGATGGTCACTATCTCCTTTGGCCCGAGGATCGACAGCGCCTTCGGGATCTTAGAGATATTCTTGCTCCGACACTCTGCAGGCAGCTTTGCCGGTGATTTCCAGTGGGCTACTAGGCACTTGAGACCTAGATCACGGGCCCGACGACGACACCGATTAGGGACGCCTTTTCCGCAGCCCCCCTTCGCCTGGAAGTTGGCGGTCCCGATCTTTTTACCGGTCAGCCAGCCATACCCATTACCAAGCTCAAGCTCGTAGTGAACGTAGCAGGTCCGCGTAATGGAGTATGCGGCACCAGAGGTCATGGTGAGCGCGAGAATCAGCGTAAATTGGATGAGCTTCATTGAATGTGGTCCCCCGTCTCGCTGTAAACCAGCCGCCTACGGCGCCGGTCCCCAGTAATTATTCGTAAGTTCGAGGCGCTGTTCTTTACGAGATTCTCAGGCGTTAAATGGGACTAGTCAATACTTCGTGTGCAATCCAGTCCCACGGTACGAATTGGCCGGTATGTCTACGGGACCTTAGGGTCGCGCTCGGTGCTTCACTTGCTCACTGACGCCGAAGTTTGGGGCCCATCCTTGGGGTATGTGGAGGCTGTTTACTCCCGAAGGCTCTCAGGGTGACCGAAACAGTACTCCTTAAGGTCAGCCTGAGGCATGCTCTCGGCGTAAGGAGAACCCGATGAGCGCTCTTGCCCAGAATATCGCTGACTCGCTCGATCTGAAGCGAGCCCATATTGACGCCGCGCTG
>CALELH010000832.1 GCA_937902595.1 uncultured Myxococcales bacterium | reverse complement strand
GCTCGCAGGCCGCCTCCAGTCGATCCCGTTCATAGCGGCGTGCCAGTGAGAGAATGCCGAAGGCGGAGCGGTATCCGTGCTCTGGATGGGGACGATCCCGCATCATCCGCTCGACCAGAATGGCGGTGTGGTCGCCGAGAGCACCGGAGAGGAGGGCCGTGAGTCCATCGAGTTTAACGCGCCTGAAGATGGATCCTATTTTCTCCGTGTGGATGGATACCGAGATCAAGCGGCCTTCTATAGCCTGACCATCAGTGGCTCATGTCGACTCGACAGCCAGTGCCCGGACGGGCAGGTCTGTGACCGCTTCGAAGGCGAATGCGTGACCCCGCCAGAGAGCGAGTGTGGTCTCGATGATTTTGAACCCAACAACTCCGACGCGACGGCCACCCAGATCGAGGCGCCACCTGCGCAGGTCGAGGGGGTCATATGCGGGGCCGACCGGGATTGGTTCGGTTTCCGATCAGAGGCAGGCGATTCATACGAGCTCCTGGTGAGCTTCGATGAGGGTCAAGATATCGACGTACATGTCGTGGACGCAGCCACGGGACGTGTCGTGGATCGCGCCACGAACGACCGGCGCACCAATCCGGAGCGTCTCAGCCTCGCGCACCTACCCGCCGGTGAATATCGTATCGGTTTGACCTTGTTCGTACCTGACGGAGAGCCAGACCGAGACTCGGATTACACCATCGAGTTGATCGGTCGCTCAGGCGCCTGTGAGACCGACCGCGACTGCGTGGCCGATGGGTTTCCCAGTTGCGTAGAAGGCACCTGCCGCCCCGTTGAGCCCGGCGCCGGACTGGGAGAGCGATGTGGAGACAATGACGACTGCTCTGAGGACGCAGAGCTGTGTTTCACCGGCTTTACCGGAGGCCATGACAACTTCTGTACGAGGCGTTGCCAGGGAGAGGGTGACTGCCAAGCCCTTGGTGAGACCGCGTCATGCGTGCCGGTCGGTCGAGGCACGGCCATCTGTTACCCGGGATGCCAGAGTGACGACGACTGCAATGTGTTCTATGCGTGCCGAGAAGGCCGCTGCGGGCTTCGTGGTGGCTGTCGCACCGATGACGATTGCGCCGAGGAAGAGACCTGTCGGCCAGCCCAAACTGGGGACTTCTACTGTGCGACTCCAGGTCGACCCAGTGAATGCGGCGCGGACGAAGGAAATGACCCCAACGATATCCGCCGTGAGGCGACCCGCTTAGCGTTCGATCAACCGCAGGAAGGGCTCAACATCTGTAACGGCGATGATGATTGGTATCGAGTAGCGGTTCCGGCAAACGCCGGTGGGTTCATCCTGCAAGTCGGGGTCGCTTTCAGAGCGGGGGTTGATATCGATGTCTATGTCTTCGATGAAAATGGAAACCCTGTGGGTTCAGCGACCTCTCCGGATCAGACGAATGAGGTCGCGGAGATCCGCTATATCACGCCTGGTAGCTACTACATTCGAGTGGACCAGTTCTCGAGCGACCGACTGATCGACACCGTATACAGCATCAGCGCCACCCTCATCGACAACGATGAAGGCTGCACAGGTGGTGGGAACGAATGTAATCAGACAGACCCACTCCGGATGGTCTGCGACCGCGAGAGCGGTGGTTGCCGAGCCCTCGAGGGCAACGGTGAAGTCCCTCTGGGGTCGAGATGTGACAGCAATGATGATTGCGTGGAAGACGCGGACGTATGCTGGACCTTCGATGGTGGTAACCGGTCAAACATCTGCACAAAAGGCTGCCGTCGAGATTCCGATTGCGATGACGTTCCCGGAACGGAGTGTACTCGGTTTGGCCGCGGCGCCGCCTGTCTACCATCGGACGACGAGTGAATCTCTAGTCGTCTGGTAACCAGCTGCGAAAGGGGTCACTCTTTGAAAACGCCTGCAGTAAGGGGGTCGTGACCGAGACGACCTCCGCGCGCAGCGCGTCGATCTGAGCGTCGTCGGCAAATAACTCTCTGATGGGCTTATCCCCCTCGACCTCTAGACCAGCGACCACCTCTTCCCGAACAGCGCTCCGAAAGGCCTCCGAGTTCAGGATGTGACTGAGCTGCGCCGGCAAAAGATCGAGGATCTCTTCCATGGGCGCTCTCCCCTCGATGAACTCGAGGACCGTGTGTGTCGGCCGCTCCATCAGACTGTCAAAGGCGCTCAACCCGGTGTCGCTGAGATGCTGAGCCATCTCGTCGCTTGTGATGATCGCGACGAGTCGGTCCAGCATAGCCGTCGCAGATGTCTCCACGAACCCACCGACAGCACCTCGAAGTTGCTCTTCAACCTGACCACCGAGCTGCCCCAGGATGCCTTTACCCGCTCGACTCGCGAAGCCCAGCGCGCCCCTCCCCACGCTCCCGAGTAACCCGCCGCCGCTCCCGCTTGGCCTGATGGTTGTCAGAAATCGATCGAGGGTCTCTTCCACGACCGATCTGAGCATGTGCTTGACCGACCCCTCTTGAACCGCCCGGCTTACAAACTCTGGGTTAAGATCGACGGGTTTCGCCAGCAGCGCCCGGAGAAGCTCTTGGAGATCCTCTGATAGCCAGTCGCCAACCAGATCACCCCGCCTCTCGGAGCGCTCTCGCTCTCGCTCCAAGCTGGGCTGGAGATGCTCCCTCACCCACCTGTCCGTCAGACGCTCATCTAAGGCGCGATCAAGATGATTGAGCACTCGCTCAGCGTCGACGAAGACGCTGACTGGCTGCTCCAGTAGAAAATCGAAGAGTCTCCTCATCAACTCGGAGCTGTGCTTCTTCGTGCCTAAGGCCCTCACCAACTTCGTGTTACTCATCAGGCTTTCTCCATCGGAAGCTTAACAACAACCTTGCCGAACTGACCGTTCGCCTCAAGATGATCGAAGGCCTCTGCGCCACGTTCGAGGGGAAAGACAGAGTCGACGACGGGCTTTAGGGCGTGCTCAGTCACGAAGCGCACCATGGCATCGAACTCCGTAGGCGTCCCCATGGTGCTCGCGAGGATCTCGACCTGACGGAAGAAGAGCATTTGAGGCAAGATCCGTGGCCATTTGCCGCGAGTCCCGCCATAGAAGACCAAGCGGCCACCGGGAGCGAGCGCTTGAGCCAGGTCACCGAAACCTTCACCTCCGGCGCCATCGATGACGACGTCGAAACCACCCGGCGTCATCTCCCTGAGTTGGGCGCCCCAGTCACCTTCTGTGTAGAGGACACCACCGCGCGCACCTAATGAGATAGCCCGCTCGACCTTCTCGGACTGGCTACTCGTGACATAGACCTCCGCCCCTAGGGCGACGGCGAGCTGCAGTGCCATCAGCGCCACGCCACCTCCGACTCCAGAGACGAGCACCCGATCCCCAGACTTAGCGCGACCTCGCGTCACCAATGATCGCCACGCCGTCAGACCAGCCAATGGAAGCCCTGCGGCCTCCTCGTCGGTCAAGTGCCCAGGAGCAGTGATTAGATTCTCAGCCGAGATAGTCAGATATTCAGCTAAGGTTCCGTCGTCAGGCAGCCCCAATATGCGAAAGTCGGCGGATTGATAGCTCTCGTCGTCACCCCACTCGAAGGCGGGGTAGCAGATGACCCGCTCACCGAGCCACTCCTCGGCGCCGGGACCAGCCTCAACGACCTGGCCACACCCATCGCTGCCCAAGATGATTGGCAGCTTAATCCCAGGGTATTTGCCACGTCTGATCCAGATATCCCGTCGATTCAGAGCGGCCGCGCTCACACGCAGCCTAACTTGGTTCGGTCCGACCGGAGCGGGCTCTCTCTCTTGAAGAGTCGGTCCCTGGTCCTGAGCCTCCAGGACAAGTGCCTTCATCGCTTCGTCTCCTACTCTGTCGTTCGCTCGAATCCCAGGGCAACCCACCCCGACCGCGCGACACGATCGCACACCTCAAACCCATGGTCACGCATGAGATGCTCGATGGACGGAGCACCGGCCTGAGTGAAGCCTGACAAAATGCACACGCCATCCGTCGCGGTCATCTCGGAGAGGGTCGGGATGAGACCGGGCAGAACCCCTAGATACAGATTAGCGATCACGAGGTCAGCCTCGAGGTCTCGGGGGGCTGTTTCGGCGACTACGATTCGCTCTTCGAGCCCGTTTCGACGAATGTTCGCGTAGGCACCATCACGAGCGACGCTGTCGATGTCTGTCGCGACAACGCGGCGCGCGCCAAGAAGAGCCGCCATCATTGCGAGCACGCCAGTGCCAGTACCAAAATCGAGTACACGGTCCATCGGCGACGACGTCATGGCAGCCTCAAGTAAGTCGGCACAGCATTGAGTCGTTGGATGAAGGCCATCCCCAAAGCCCAGGCCAGTGGAGACGCTGATGGGAGTCCGCGCGCCCTCGGCCACGCCGTCTTCGGAGATAATGAACGTCGCCCCGAGAGGTCTCGGCTCGACGGGCTTCAAGTCCTCACGCCAATCCAGGCCTTCGTGCGTAAGCGACACCTCTTGGCCGGGGTCCAGGGCGAGACGATAGGCGTCTAAGAGGGCCCCTGCTGTCTGGCTGGAGCCATGCCAGGCATGGACCCATGCGCATCCGATAGGTAGGCCATGAGTCTCGCTGTCGCAGACCTCTACGCCCTGCGCTCCGAGAGACATAGCCAGACCGATGACCTCATCCAGATGAGAGATCTCCAGCACCACCTTTATCTTGTGAAGACCGTCAGTCATCACGCCCTGTGCTCGGTATGTTGCCGCAGTAAACTCGAGACGACTCGCTCTTCCATCGGCGTTGGCGTCGCCTTCGGCGGTGGCGTCGACCCGGACAGCACCTCCGCACAAAAAGCCACGGACTCACTCAGGGCGCCGAGGTCATAACCGCCTTCTAGGACGAGAGACAAACGACCATTGGCGTGCTCATCTGCTAGTTCATTAACCACCTGGCAGAGGCCAGCGAACCCTTCGCTCGAGACTCGCATCTGAGCCAGCGGGTCATGGAGATGGGCATCGAATCCCGCCGAGACCAGGATCAGATCCGGATCAAAGCGATCAGCGACCGGCCGCAGCAGCTCGTCAAAGAGCATCCGGTAGGCTCCGTCTCCCATGCCAGGGGGCAGCGGCGCGTTGACCGTATAGCCTAGCCCGGGCCCAGCGCCACGTTCACGGACCGCGCCGCTTCCCGGATACAAGGGGTCTTGGTGGACGCTGAAGAATAAGATGTCCTCCCTCTCGTAGAGCGCTCGTTGGGTCCCATTACCGTGGTGCACATCCCAATCCACAACCAGCACGCGCTCACAACCCAGACGCGCCCTGGCGGCGGCGGCGGCGATGGCGACATTGGAGAAGAAACAAAACCCCATCGCCCGATCGGGCTCGGCGTGATGTCCAGGTGGCCGAACCAACGCAATGCTTCGTTGAGCGTCACCATCAATGACCGCGCGGGTAGCCTGAACGGCGGCGCCCGCGGCGAGCCAGCTGGCGTCGATGGAGCCAGGAGACGTCAGCGTGTCACCATCGATATATCCGACCTCACCACGAAGCGTCTCCATCGCGTCAACGTAGGCGGCAGGGTGTATAAGCTCGATGTCGGACCGTCGCGCTGGCTCAGCCATCCCATGAACAAGTCTAGGGACCGTCTCTAGGCGATGCTCGATGGCCGCCAATCGAGCGGGTGACTCTGGATGAGTCTCGCTCGGAGCGTGATCCATCATGCGTGGATTGGAGATAACCAGGCAGCTCATGGTCTCTCATCTACCGTGATCGAGCCATCACCGTCCAGAGGTCGACCGGCCAGAAGCGGCGTCTTAGTCGACCTCGACGTCAATGGAGCTTGAGCGTTGATCACGACCCTCTCGAGCCCATCGGCGGTCCGCGCCCACGCTCGAAACTCTGAATAGGCCGCCGGGCTGACCAAACCACCTTGGACATCGAGGCTCGAATTCACGGTGATCGTCTCTCCGTCCACCGCGACTTGACGAGAGATCCGATGGTCTCCACTCACGTGCTCAGCGCTGGTCGCCGAGGTTCGTAACGGCCGCTCACTCTCGATCATAATGTCGACCTTCTGATGTGCAGGTAGATCGATGTAGAGGGGAGTCGTTCGCTCGACAAGAGATGCAAATGTGCGGCCGGCGCGCATCGGAAACAATCCGAGATTCATCTGGTCACCAACCATCGCTTCAAATCGATATCGAAGCGCTAGGGTGTCAGAGTCGTTCAAGTCGAGGGGCTCAAGGTGGGTGACTCGTGCGGTTGAGATCACGTGAACCAAGAGTCGCTCGATGAGTCGTGGCCGTTGACTCGGCTCCAACTCTCGCAGATATCCAGCGATGCTCACGGCCTCTTGCCCAGTCAAGATGTCCTCTATCTCGCCGATGAGCTTCCCCGATGATGTCCATCGAGCGCGGAGGCTCGAGCGACGGCTATCTCTTACCTGACGTTGTTCCGGCAAAGGTGCAGGCTCTACGGATGAGATGATCGGCCACAATTGTACCCCCTGCCCTCCGAGCAATGGGAAAGGGAGATAACCCGGCGCGCCGCTGTCATGAATTGGATACACCCAGGTGTCATCACTGAGGCGGATCAAGGCCACCTCGAAGTCATCGGTGGTCAAGAATCTCGTCGGGGGGCGGTCATGATTGGGCCGAGCCAGAAAGAGTTGATGCTCTACACCCAAGACCTCGAGCGCCGCGCTGAAAGCCAGAGCGCGGTGACCGTGGCCATCATAAAGCCCACGGCGGACCGGATAATCCACGAGGCCGTCGCTCGCGTCATATCGACCGCGTACGGCGCGAAGCGCCTTCCGAACAGCCGCCCTACCCCGCAGGTCTCCGACCTCTTTCTTGATGAAAGCTCGAAAGTCATAGGTGATCTCTCTCTGCCTCAGCACCTGGTCGCGCAGCCGATCAACGGACTCTCGCAAACTGACCCCACCGCCGATCCGTAGGGACGGCATGAACAGCGCCGGGTCGAGGGAGCGAGGCTCTACGGAGACCGCCTCTGCGCCATCACGACGGAATCGAAGTACCTGCCGGTCTCCCACGCTGACGGCGGGGGTCTGACTAATGCTGTCGGAGGCCTCGACCCTCGGCTCTAGACCGGGGGGAGGGATCACGTCGAAGGTCTGCCGAAAGATGTTCACGCCCAAATCAGCAAAATATGCTCTCTGGCTCAAGAAGCCGTGGCTATAGAGGTATCCGTTGTCACCCGGCTCAAGGTAGATCGCGACGAGATAATCCCCCGCCTCTAGGTCCGGCAGAGACAAGCTCTCTTTCTCAGGCGTCGACTCAGCGAAGCGTAAACGTCCATCCGCTTTGCGTGTGTAGACGAGCACAGCCCGCGCCTCCTCTGGAAGAGCGAGCTCGCCAAACTCTTCGGCCGCCTGTCGTGAGGAGATGGCGAGGACTTCATGAACACGACGCACGCTGCGTCCATGTGGACCAAAGTAAAGAACGCTATGATCCAGAACTCGTGTGGCTCGACCAGCCGCGTCGCCCTCTCTCTCATAGCTCTCGATGGCCGCTTCCGTTTGGCTGAAAAGATGAGCGAACGGAGACCACTCGGGTCGCGCGTCCATGGCGCTGAGCGCGTCAGGGTTATCAATATTGTCTAGCACCCACTCTCTAATCTCCTGACTTCGAGCCGCTGAGAGGGGCGCACCTGAGAGGTCGAGACCCAGATGACGCTCAGCCCCACCTTTGGGATCGGTAATCACCTCTCTGGCGTCATCGACCCTCCCCAGAGCGAGGAGCACTCGAGCCCGTAGAGTCGCCACACCGTCAGGTCGCTCTTGCATACCATCCAATAGGCGCAGAGCCTCCTGTGGCCGGCTCATGGCGAGGAGGTGTCGGACACCATCCAGACCCCGACCACACCGCGCGAGCATCTCAGCCAGAGACATCGCCGCGGAGGCTGAGCGACCAAAAACACGCTGGCGCAAGCGGATGTGAGCACATGGGCTTAACTTCAGAGCATCGAGGTTGCTGAAGACGCGACGAGCGTCATCGTGGCGACCCAAGGCGAGCAGGGTGCGGATGTAACTGACATAGACAACTTCCCGGTTGGGCGCCTGGGAGAGTGTGGCCGTCAAATGCTCGAGTGAGGCGCGATGTCGACCTGCGGAGCGGAGATGATCGCCCATCTTCAGCTGAGCGCGAATAGGCGCGAGCTCAATCGCACGACGCCAATGAGCTAGAGCTCGGTCGCGAACGACATTGCTCGGTAGGCCGCTCTCGCTCTCGACCAGCTCAGCGCGAAGCGCTTCGAACGCGGGACTATTTGGTGCCTCGCTTAAGTATGTGTCCGCACGCTCGAATGCCCCGGTCGCCCGCGCTGCCTCAGCGTTCAAGTAGGTCTTCAGCCAGTCAACACTACGGCCCCGGTCGGGCACCGCTGGCAGTGATGTCCCAGTGAACTTTTCGCCTGTCGGGATGACTCGAACCTGGAGAAGTTCAGGGCCTACCCAGGCAACGATGAGCGGAGCGTCCATGGGCCCTAAAGTGGACGACACGGATCCTGAGCTGGACCCCATTCGCCGAAGCTCACGTCCCGCTGACCAGAGGATCGCCGCCCCCGATGTCTTAACGCGGACCGAAGAGCCCTCAGGCAGCGTCCAGATGCCCACCCGCACCCCCTGTGGCTGTCCGGTCAGCGGGAGCGGCGAGAGAGGCTGCGTCTGACCTAAGATGACCAGTGACCGTCCGGACAATTTAGGTGGGCGCTCACCCAGCTGATGGAGGGTCAAAGATGGTAAGCGAGAGATGGACGCGCTGACGCCGCGTGGAGGCAGAGTCTCGCCCGAATCATCGCGCCAGGCTGCCGCGATTTGACCAAGAGGACCGCTCGCCTCCAATCCATTGAGGGTCGCATTAACGAGGGCCTGATCCAGACGATCTCTCGCTAGACGCGCCACACCAAGCCGCCCTAAGGCAGTGCCACCTGAACGGGTAAAAGCCTCTCGCGCCGCCTGGGCGTCTCCACTCAAATAGTGCCACCAACCAAGAGTCGCCCATCCGGGTGCATCCACGGGGTGAGGAAAAGCGCGGGTCTGCTCAAGTAAACTGGGTGGTCTTTGGCCGCCGCACGCGCTCAACACGAACATCAGCGCGAGGGCGCTTAGGCCGAGTCTCGTTCGGTTAGGGTGCATATTTGACCTCCACCACTTGAGCGCGCGCATCTCGAACCTTCGCTATCCATGACCTGAACGCCTCATAGTGAGAGACCGGGATCTCATGATCGATCAACTGGAAGAAGATCTCGACCTCAAGGACCTCCCCCTGAACTCGAGGTACGGCCTTGAACACACCGAAGGAGGTGTCTAGTTGAACTGGATCAGGCGCGCGAATCTCTTTCGCTCCGGGAAACGTGAATCGGAAGCGCTGCTCAACGGTGACGAGGTGCGGCAGAAGGAGCGGTTGACGCCTTGAGGTCGCGATCCCTAGGTCATCGATCCCCGGCCATCCGCCTAAACTCAACGGGAAAGACAGACCCCGCTCATCATCCCTTAGCTCTAACTCTACGGACCCTCTCGCTTGCACCGGATCCTGCGCGGGTCGAAGCCCTGTCACAGTGCCACGGGTCAGTTTGATCCCTTCTACCCAACGGCCGAGCCCTTCATTGGCTCGAGACACCCGTGTGCCGATGGGCTCTAGAGAGCGTCGAGTCGGCAGCGCTGGGCTGCCGCGCAGTGTCCATTCAACCCCTCCACGGCCCACACCGCTGGAGTCGAAGGTCACATCAAGATTAATGCGTACTTGGTGTTCGGTGGCCGGACGTCTTGGGACGGTGCGTAGCGCTCCTCCCTCACCGATCACCATGACTCGCGCCCCCTCGTCCGGAGATGGCAGAGTCCACGGAGCGTTCTGGTCAACCGTCGGATCAACGAAACGATCCAGCTCCGGAAGGTAAACCATCGCGTGGTCGAAGAAGGCTAAGCTGGCCGGACTCGCTGGGATGCCGCCCTCTGGTGTAGTGCGTACGAGCACAAATCGCCCCTCGACGCCGACCGCACTCAACAAAGCGATCAAGAGGACCGCCTTGTCCTTACAATCGCCATATCCACGGACCCAAGTCTCATCGGGCGGAGAGGGTTGAAAGCTGTGTATGCCGAACTCAAGGCCGACATATCGAACACGATCGACCACCGTATGATAGAGACGCTCTACCTTCTCTCGAGTCGTCTTCACTCCCTCAGTCAGAGCGCGCGCACGACGAATCAAGTGCGGTGAAGGGCTCACCCTATCGGCGATGAGACGTCGGTACCGTTTCGCGATCTCAGACCACTCTGCGATGGTGCTCAGATGTACATAGGCGAAGGCGTCAGTCGTTCCCGGCATACGCTCAACGCTGGGGACGGCCGGGACATCTCGGGCGACGATCCGACCCGGGGTCACCTCCACCGGAAGATCGTGGGTCACGACACCCAGCTTGACTTGACTGGCCGCCGGGCCGGCGACCTCAATGACGCTCACCGCCCGAGGGATCTCCTCCTGAAGAAAGGCCACCTCTCCATACTCGCCGGGCATCGCAGGATCCGTCTCCAGATCTGAAAGCCTCCAGATGACCTCGATCAAATCTCCAGGCTTTGACCGCTCAAAGCGCAATCTGGCCGCTCGAAGATCGAAGTATAATCGACTCTGCTCGTTGGAGAGCGTCCGCTCCGAGTAAATCGGACTCGACTCCCGATCTCCTCTCATTCGCTTCGCCTTGATCACCTCCAAGTTTTGCGAGCCTGGCGCATGAAAGATGTCGACGGCCCCGTATCGGTCTGCGCCCAAGGGAGTGCACAGCTGGATGACCCGCCGAATCCATCGCTCAGCGCGCCCGTCGTCTGCGACCTCAGTCCGAGCATGCTGGTAGACGATCTTTGCGGGAGATCCATCGCAGGACTGCCCCAATAACTCCTCGGTCGGCGGTCCCAGGTTGGGTCTCTGTCGGCGGGCGACGAGCGCCTCATTGAGACCGCGGAGCACCTCGTCTCTTGGATAGATCACTAACGCAGCTTTCAGCCGACGCAGCGCCGCCTCGCGATCTCCACTCGCGTTGTCGACTCTCACCCCAAGCGCGGCGACTCGCGGATCGCGGGGAGCGAGGGCCTCAAGGCTCGATAGACGCCTCTTCGCCTCATCCAGACGAGCAGCGTCGAGCAAGGCCTCAATCCCATCCAAGGTCTGAACCCACTGCTCGGGACGGCGTCTAAGCACTACGTCCTGACTCTCCAGAGCGCGGTCTAGCTTACCCTTTGACAGGTCCAGATGAGTAAGGCGGTAGTGTTCGCTCAAATCAGCGTTTAACGTCCCAACGCGTCTCCGAAGTAGCTCAACCTCCCCGGTCAGTCGACCAGACGCGCGCAGGCCGTGCTGCAGAGCACGATACAGCCCCGCTCTGCCTGGATACCTGGCCACCAATCCCTGAATCTTCTCCACGGCGCTCTGTGTCCAGCCCAGGTCTTCGAATAGGGTCACTGCGAGCTTTTGAGCAGGGAGATAATTGGGGTGTGCGCCGATCAGGGCATCAACCTCAGACCACGCCAATGAGAGTCGACGGGCATAATAGTGAGCCCAAGCCGAGCTCAACTTTAGATCCATTTGAGCGTATGTATCCAGCGGCGAGGTTCCTTTCGGGACGCCATATTTTGCGCGAGCCGCGTGCTGACGAGATTCATCGAGTAAAGACATCCAAGCGCGCAGATTGCGAGCGGATGGGTCAATATCAAGGGCACCCTCCATCGAGACTCTGACGATGGTTTGGTCGCGACCGGGGAGATGAGACGCCCTGGCATAATCCGTAAGGTCACGAAGGGATGCTGAGTCAGGTGGCTCAACGTCTGTAGCGCCGTATAGTGTACTCCAGAGGTCCGTGATCTCTCCTGGTAGCGGACCTTCGATCGCGTCAGGAGTCGGCCCCCAGGGCTTTGGGATGGTTTCAACTGGCAGAATCCCACCATTGGGATCGGTGACACGCAGGAGAAAGCGCCAAGCACCAGCCCGCTGGCCGACCTCGACCATCAAACGATTGTCCCCTGGCCTGAGATGTACCGCGACCGCCGTCTGATCAAGAAAGGCTTGGTGACCCCCTTGGGATCGATAGACCTCATCTCCGTTGAGCCAGACGGTGACCGTGTCGTCGAACCCCATACGAAGAACGGCGCTCCCGCCCTGCTTCGATCTTAGATTGGTGACTAAGGTGCCCGTCGTCTCACGATTCGGGTGCATAAAAGCGTCGAGGTATAGAACCCCATCGGAGACCGCGTCGGGATAACGGCGCCAATCGCTCTCCTTCAGCTCTTTCCACGGATTCGGCGCCGCGCCTTCGCGCATCACGAAACCAGTCTGGAGACCGAGGGCGTCGGCGTATCTCTTTGCCCTCACAGAGTCGAGCCGCTGAATGGACGCTTCTCGGAGCAACCAGAGGGCGACCGCTCGATTCAAATCGCTCGTCTTCTTGGAGCGCGAGATGCTCTCCAAGGCCCCCTCTATCATCCCCTTTGGACACCAGGGCCTCAGCGCGTTCAGCCGGATGAGGTCGACGGCTCCTCCCGGCTCACCGCCACGCGTCTGTGCCTGCTTAATGAGCCGCACCGCTTCCAACTCCGACGGGGTGGCGTCGACTGCAGGAGCCAGTAAACCGAGGATGAGGGCGAGCGCGATCACGATGAATTCCTGGTTGAACGGTTCATAGCTTGGACCACAAGATAGCTCTAGGGTTCTCCGCAGACCAATTCCCATGCATAGTGCACGCTCAAAGCCCGTACCGACAAGGACCACGAACGGATGTACACACGCGCGCTTAGTTTAGCCCTATCCCTAGTGGCTGGATGCCTGGTCTCTGTCCTGGTTCAACCTGTCGAGGCAGCCGAGACGAAATCTACTGAACCCCAATACGCCGAAGAGGCGGATGGAGTGTCATCTCTATGGCTCCAGACAGGCCCTATAGGTTGGTTCACGGAGCGCGCACCGCTCACAGACCTCGCGCTGACGACGGCGACAGTCGGCTTCAGCCATCAGATCGGACCTGGCCGACTCGCCTGGCGTGTCACCATCGCCCATGACAGCGATGGTCCCGCGACGACGCGCTTCCTATACGCGGACCTGCTGAGCGTTGAGCGCCTCTTTGGGACCGGACGAGTGCGCCCCTTTGGCCGCGTCGCCCTGGGCTTTGGTCTGGATCTTAAGGGCGACAAGCTCTCCATCGGCGACGACGGATATTTTAACGAGGCCAATGGACCAACCGGCGGACTCGGTGTCGGCGCCGGCGTTGGCGCAGATCTACGCCTGGGCAGCCGCGTCTTCTGGAGAGCCGAGGCCTCCCTTCGTGCCTATGGTGGTGCCGGCCGAACAAGCGTACTTTGGGACGTACAAACCGGACTCGGGCTCGATCTCTGAGGAGGTGACGAATGGCCAAGAAGAAGACCCGCTATGTTTGTCGCGACTGTGGTCACGTCTACGCGAAATGGGCGGGGAGATGCACCGCCTGCGATCAATGGGGCTGCATAGAAGAAGACCTTGAGGTCACACCGCCTAAGGTCGGCGCTACAACCTTTGGCGTGGCCGAGCCCCCAAAACTTCTCAAGGATGTAGAGGGCGCAGACGTCTCGCGAAACTCGACGGGCATCGGTGAGCTGGATCGAGTGCTTGGGGGCGGGCTCGTCCCAGGAGGTCTCGTCCTGGTGGGAGGCGATCCCGGCATCGGGAAGTCGACCCTCCTGCTGCAAGCCTGTGACCTTGCCTCTCGTAGCGGGGCGAAGGTCCTCTATGTCACCGGCGAAGAGTCTCCACGACAGACGAAGATGCGCTTCGACCGCATCGGCGGTGCAGGTGACACGATGTGGATCGTCGCCGAGACGGCCATGGCGCGCATCGAGAAGTTCGTCGACGATCTCAAACCAGACCTCCTCGTCATCGACTCCGTGCAGACCATCTATTCCACGGACGTGGAGTCAGCCCCTGGATCAGTCAGCCAACTTCGCGCGGTCACCGCCAAGTTAATGGGTCTCGCGAAGGGGCGAGAGATCGCGACATTTCTCGTGGGCCATGTCACCAAAGAAGGGGCGCTAGCAGGCCCAAGAATGCTCGAACATATGGTGGACACTGTGCTGTACCTCCAAGGGCAGCGTGGCCACTCATTCCGAATACTGCGGGCCGTAAAGAACCGCTTCGGATCGACGGATGAGATCGGCGCCTTTGAGATGGCCTCTGATGGTTTGAAGGAGGTTCTCAATCCATCCGCCTTCTTCCTCGCTGAGCGGGCCGCCGGATCTTCGGGTTCCGTCGTCGCTGCCAGCTTCGAGGGGACTCGCCCACTGCTCGTAGAGCTGCAGGCGTTGGTCTCACCGACCAATTACGGCAACGGGAGACGCACCGCCATTGGAGTCGACGGAAACAGGGTCGCGCTGCTGATCGCCGTGCTCGAGAAGAAGGCGGGGCTCGACGTCGGCGCGTCGGATGTGTTCGTGAACGTGGCCGGAGGCCTGAGGCTTGAGGAGCCCGCGGCGGACCTCGCCATGGTCGCCGCCCTCGCATCGAGCCATCTAGACCGCGCTCTAGACGCCAACACTGTCGTCTTCGGAGAGATTGGGCTCGGTGGCGAAGTGAGAGCGGTTGTCGGCGCCGCCTCCCGCGTAGCCGAGGCGCGACAGCTTGGCTTCCAGCAGATCATTCTCCCTGAGGGCAACCTGGGAGAAGTCGGACCCGCTGAGGGGGTCAAACTGCTGGGAGTCTCCACGATCACCCAGGCGCTAGACGCCCTCTTCTGAAGTCGGCGCATTAGTAAAGATGAGGCGCTGGATCTTTGCGGCCAGTCCAGATAGAAGGTCTCTATGATGGTCGTACGCCCAAGCCGGATCGAAGACCTAGATGGTCTGATGGAACTCGCCACCAAAGCGGGCATCGGACTCACGACGCTGCCCGCGTCAAAGAAGGTCTTGGCCGAGCACCTCGCCGATTCTAACACCGCCTTTGAGCGCGACGTGACTCGACCCCGCGGCGAGCGCTATCTGCTCGTCATGGAGAACATGCTCTCGGGTAAACTGGTGGGCTGTGCGGGGCTCGTTGGCCGTGTTGGTGGGTTCGATCCGTTTTACTCTTATGCCATCGAGAACATCGTTAAAGAGTCAGCTGGACTAGGTGTTCAAAAGGACATCACCACCCTCAACCTCGTGGAAGACCACAAGGGACCAAGCGAGATAGGCACGCTCTTCGTAGACCCCGAATTTCGCCAGGGCGGTCACGGTCGACTCATGTCACTGTCCCGTTTCCTCTTCATGGCAGCCTGCCCGCAACGGTTCACCAAGAACGTGATCGCAGAGATGAGGGGTAACGTCGATCCTGAGGTCGGTTCGCCATTTTGGGACGCTATCGGACGCCACTTCTTCGAAATGCGCTTCGTAGACGCTGACAAACGGAGCGCGGCGAACAAGCAGTTCATCGCTGATTTGATGCCAAAGCATCCTATCTACCTACCGATGCTGCCCGAAGCGGCCCAGGCTGTCATCGGCCAGGTACACCCCGAAGCGAAGCCAGCCCTCAAGCTCCTCAAGCAAGAGGGTTTTCAATTCGGAAATGAAGTCGACATCTTCGACGCTGGCCCTCTGTATCGAGTGGCGACCGCAGAGGTCAGAACCATTAAGAATAGCCGCGAAGGCATCTTCTCTAGAGCCCTACCAGAGGAGCCTGAAGGCCCTCTCATGATCATCTGTAACAACGCCCAGGATTTCCGCGCGACCCTCGGTCGAGTGGAGGTCCTCGACGACGGTTCTGTAGGGATGACATCGGGGGTCGCCTTGAGCCTTGGACTTCATCTTGGGCAGAGCGTTCGCTTCGTGACGGCACGTCCAACAGGGTAAGACCTGGATCCAGAATCAGAAAATAGGCGATCACGAACGCGTTTATCGCTTGTCACGAACTGCCCAAAAAGCGATAGACTGAGGCATTGGGAGTTCGGTACGAATAGTTACGCTGTTGGGGAGATAACCGCGATGAAGAAGCGAATGACTCACTGTCTGGTGGCCGTGATGGCCCTGTCCTTAATGGTCGCCTGTGATGATGGCGGCGGAGACCCTGGTTCCGGCGGCGCTGGTGGCGCTGGCGCGACTGGCGGTACAGGTGGGGCTGGCGCATCTGGCGGAGCCGGTGGCTCTGGTGGCGAAGGTGGCGCGGGCGCGACAGGTGGAGTCGGTGGTGAAGGCGGCGAAGGCGGCGTCGGAGCAGCTGGTGGAGCCGGTGGAGCTGGCGCGACCGGTGGAGCCGGTGGAGCTGGCGCGACCGGTGGAGCCGGTGGAGCTGGCGCGACCGGTGGAGCCGG
>CALELH010000831.1 GCA_937902595.1 uncultured Myxococcales bacterium | reverse complement strand
CGATGAGGAAGGGGACTTCACTCACGTCAGAACCCACGACGAGCTGAGGGCGGCGTTGGATGGGATCATTAGGAAGCACATGGTGAAGTCAGGTTCGAAGACCAAGCCCTTGATTATCTCTCCCGATGAAGGGGATGACATCGACAATAAAGTGCGACAGTACCGACTCAGCGCGTTCACTGATCGGGTGCGAAATACCCCATATGGACGGATCCTGGGTGAGGCCTTGGGCTGTCGTGGTGGCCAACTCAACGATCCGAAGGGCCGACTGCAATTCATTCGTGGTGAGCACGTGAAGTACCATGAGTCCTTAGCGCGCCAACGAAACCGTACGACCGTCAGCTCATTGCAAGAGAGAGAAGCCTCCTTTCAAGTCTTGGGTAATGGTCCGGCCATCTTTAGCGACGCAGGCGACTTCCGAGCGCGTCCAGGGATCACAGAAGAGAGATTTCGAGCGCTGACTCAGACGCCGGTTGGCGGGGGCGAGGTTGATCCTCTGTCCTACGTATTTAAGGTTGTATCAGGGTTCTTTGGCCCCGCGGCGGAGCCATTGGCTGATGGGAATTGTTCCCCGGCTTGTGGCCCCTTCCCCGATAAGGTTAGGCAATTGGGGGAGACGGCCGACGGAGATTTGATCGCCATCCCGCCACCTCGGCTGGGATTGGATAGCGAGTCGTATCAAAGGTTTAGAACAGAGAATCGTGATCGTCCGACGCTAGTGAGCGCAGGGGCTCGGGACGGGGCTGTCCACTTCTTCCGCTTGGCTGATGGCTACGAGGTCTTCAGCTTTATTCCGCATCTCGCTTGGCGATCGATGCGATTAGGCGTCGAGCAACCAGGGGCGGCTACGCTTCAGGTGGATGGACCGCTTATGTCTAGAGACGTAGCGGTGTGTCGGAGTCTAGGTGATGGTCGAGAGGGGTGTCCCTCTGATACCCAGGCGATTGAGTTTAGGACGCTTGTCGTCGGTGGAGTCGGTGACAGCGGATCCAATCTATTCGCCGTTGACATCACCGACGCGAAGTCGCTGATGGATCCGGACTCCCAAGGCCAGGCTATCGATGGGAACACCTTTAAGTCCTGGGACCTGATCACACGTGGCGACGGGCTGGGAGGACGATGATGGTTCAGTTAATCTCTCGCTTTCGTCTTCGAGACCGAACGGCCTCGTTGGCTCTCATCGCGATGATTATCCTCATGGTCTTTCCCGAGGCCGCGCTCTCACAGATCGCTCGAGTAATCAATTTGGGCGAGTCTGTCTCGCGGCCGACGTTGACCTACGCTCGAGTCGGAGAGGAGATCCATGCGGCCCTTATCGTTGGCTGTGGAGACGACCCCCAGAGCGCCCGCGGCGCGACGGCCATCAACAACGTCATGGGCCGCTGTGTATTGGTCTTAAAGGCGATGACAGGTGAGGTCATTCGACGCTTCGAGACAGGTAATGGGATCGACGGTGACGTCGATATGGATGCGCCTATGACTGGATCGCCAGCGGTCTACCCGGCGACGGGTCTCCTGCCTGCGAGTCGAGCCTATCTCGGTGATGCTTTCGGCCGCTTGTGGCGAGTCGACATGCGCTCCTCGAATCCGAACGAGTGGAGCATGTCTGTGGCATGGCCGACCGATGATGAGGATGAGGTTGGGGAATACAGGCTCGGCAGAGAGATCGTGGATCGGCCGGGCTTGTTTGTTCGCGACTCAGGCAAGGTCGGGGTCATCTTTGGAACCGGTAAGGAGCGACTCGAGAATCCTGGTCGGGGACACGTGGTGAGCCTCACAGATGAGCTGGTTGTTGGGAGAGGTAACCGCTTGGTCTACCAGGCTCGGCCTGAGTGGCTGATGCCTCTGAGGAATACCGAGACGATCTCCGGTGGAGTCTTAATCCGCGCGAACGCCGCTTATTTTACTACGATCACCACACCTGACGATGGCGCCGATGCAGCGGTCTGCGATTTTGGGGTTGGTCGTCTTTACGGGGTCAAGGCGACAAAGATTGGTCCTGAGTTTCAGACGGTGGATGGACGTAGGCTCAAGATTCTACCTGCGCTCCCGACTCTGGTGACCCAAGCTGGTCAGGTCGTGAGGGATGCCCTCGCCATCGTCTTGTCCGCAGGAAACGTAGCGTACGGATTGGCCATGGTCACCAGCCCCTCCTGCGTGGATGGTGAGGAGCCAACAACGGAGGTCGTTGTCAACACGACGGCAGCGGGCGGTCAGGCTGCAGACCCTGCCGATGTGAAGATTGAGAGAAAGACTGGACGCCTCGCCCCCGGCAAGCTTGATGACGACTTCATCAGAGAAGGCAACACCGGGGTGGCAATTGCTGTCAAAGGTGTGGGGCCGGACGAGGATGATGAGGGAGGCGCTGGTAAATCCGAGGCGCCATTTCCTCGTCGAGTACTCTATTGGGGCAGTACGTTCGCTCAGTAGGGCTGTGCCATCGAGCGGCCATCGACCTCGTCGAGGGAGCGCTCTAGAAGTCGAAGCTCAAATACACCTGGTCTTGTCGAGCCGACACCTGCGCAGGGCCGTCGTGGAAGAACAAGAGATAAGTGGCCGCGATGGCGGCAGCTCCGGCGACACCGAGAGAGACGTTCCCGGCGAAGACCTTGTCGTCATAGGATGACTCGTTCGCGTCGTGACTCGCCGTCCTTAAGCTGTGCAGATCATCTCGCTGTTGTCCCAGCTGCGCCACGGACGCGCTGTCCATCTCCCGGTTCGCGTTAGCGATAGCAGCTCGGAGTCGGTTGTCGTCGATGGTGTACTGGTCACTCTGGGCCAATTCGTCTCCGCGAATCCCGTAGGCTTGATAGTGCATTATCCCACCTACGGTGGCTGCGCCGAGGGCCGCGACACCCAACCCGGAGCCGGCCCAGAAAGACCAGTCCGTTGAGCTTGAGTCTTCGAGACGCGGGGCGGGCGCTAAGGCGCTCCCTCGCTCAAGAGAATAACGAAGCGTCTCGGACGGACCCGAGAGGCTGATTTCTTCCACGACGGGTAGGAAGCCATCATGCTCTATCCTAATCCTGTGGAATCCTGTCTCTAGCGTGACCTCGATAGGCGTCGGTCCATAAGAGCGACCATCGATCCAGACCTTGGCGTTTGGCGGCGTCGTCCTCAGCTTTACCAGCGTCTCCTTTCGATTAAGGTAGGGCTGGCCGCTCAGAAAGGCGTTCGTGATGTCATCAATATTCTGCTCTAACTCGACTCTATCTCGGACTGTTGTGTCCAAGCTGTAGACGACTCGTTTACGCGTAACATCGATCCCACGAAGGCGAATAGTCAGCCCGTCTCTGCTCTGGGTTAGATGACCCCAGAACATAATCTCCACGCCTACGGTCTCGCCGATAGCGGACATGCACTCTTCAGCTTCATTCATACAGCCGAAGGACATGCGGGCTTCGCTCAAACTGAAGTCGATCAGGCCGAGATCCGTCAGGTCTGCGAAACGGCCCAACTCTCGCCGTACCGAGGCTGTAATCGTCTTCGCTAGCCTTGAGCTTATAGCTGAGTTTACTTCGATGGGCAGGACGACCGCGGGACGCTTACTTTGCGCCAGACAAGGAGTCGCTGCCATCAGCGCCAGAAGGACTAAGGCGAGGCTATATAAATATTTCGTTGAGAGAGGATGGGTCATGACGATGGAATGGCTATTACTCTTCGGACTTCGTGGCTGCTTCTCGAAGCTCATCAACCAGGCCCAATACCGTCATTCGCCGGTCGGCGCTGGTCGTTCGAGCGACTTCACGACCACGCCAATGAAGATCGACGAGGTTATCTCTACTGACTCGCGTTAACTCGAGCTGCTCGGTGACATCTAGAAAACGGCTCAGTGGTTTACCCTTGAGGTCAAGGCGCTCACCGAGCTGAGTCGTTGATAGTGAGTTATTGTCTAAGTGGTCCAGCATTCGGTTGACTCGAATGGACGTGAAGATCTTCTTGGCCGGGAGATCCGGGGCTGCGCTCGGCGCCTCCTGAATACGAGTGACCCGCGTGGTTGACTCGCCGTCATCATTGGAGAGCCGCTTTTTTGGAGTAGAGGCGCCCGTCGTTGCCCGCGCTTTCGGCTTCGCCGCTCTTGGCTTTGTCTTGCTCTGACGACGCTCGCGCTCGGCGGTCTTCTCCATGATCGACTCGATCGTCACGCCTGGTGTTGGCTTGACGTGGCTTACGCCCGCTTGCACGTCATCTATGAGACGCCGTAAGCGATCAGAGAACTCGTCATGAAGGGTGAGCGCGCCATTTTGAACAATAAGCACCCGCTTTCGGCATAGATCGGCTTGAAGATTGGCTCTGCTCAAGTCCCAGAACTTTGCGCCGCCTCCCGACAAGCTTCGTCCGGCATAGGCAGCGACTTCAGAGGGGGAGCCTGGTTTCACCGCCGTCGCCTCAACGAGTAATCGCTCAAACGTCTGCGTGACCCCGAGTCGTCGCCAATCACCATCACTCAGTAAACTGAGGTTGGACTCCTCGAAAGAAGCTAAGTCCGACACGCGTGTTCTCCTGTCAAAAAGCCAATGCGGCATCCTGCCAGAGTCGAACGCTGGCCTCAAGCCCCGGAGTGGCTGATCTCAATTACATTCGGTCGCTAACCTAAACCCGAGGTCCGGTGAGGTGATGTCTCGATGGACAAGCTCTCTTGACCAAAGCGGGATTCCATTGGCGTTTCCCGTCATGAAGGAGCCGCCCCGCACGACGAAACGCCTCGTCCTTCCCAGGGCGGCGGTGCTGGTCCATTCTCGGACGCCACCAGCAAAGTCCCGGGCTCCGTAGGTGGAGATGTCTGTGGGGCAGTAGCCGACAGGGGGCGGCCATG
>CALELH010000830.1 GCA_937902595.1 uncultured Myxococcales bacterium | reverse complement strand
GCCGACCTGGCCGCCCAGCTGAACGTGACTCCGTCCTACCTGTGCCGCATCGAAGCCAACGACCGCGCCCCATCAACCGAACTCCTGGAGCGCCTGGCGACCCTGCTGAGCGTCGACCTGACCCACCTGAAACTCCGCGCCGGCGTCATCCCCACCGACATCCTGGCGAGAATCCAAGCCAACCCCGAACAGTTCCGCAGGATGTTGGGTCAGCTCTAGTGTATTCCCATTGACTCTTACGGGAGCCCCGGGCGAGATCGAATGAACTCGATCAAACCATGAGGTGCCTGAATGAGCGCGACAGACGAGCTGATCAAGCGAATCGACTCAGACGACGACGATATCCGGGGTGAGGTTGTCTCACTGCCTACGGGGGGACCGCTTGTTAAGGGAGGACTGTACCCCCACCAGGCTGAATGTCTGACGCAGCTCAACGCTCAGCCGATCAACGGCATAGTCCACTTGCCGACGGGCGCGGGCAAAACCAGGCTCGCTATGGCCTTCATTGCAGATACGCTCAAGTCCGATCCCGAGCATTTGTTTCTCTGGGTGAGCTACCCGACTCAATTGATTAAGCAATCCATGGCTCGCCTGATTGAGTATACGCCTCAATTACCAGGCGGGACGAAGACCCTCTGGTACCATCACCGCAATAATCAAGCGCAGGATTTTAAGCCACTTTCTGTTATCTTCATGCTTCTCGGCCAACTCACGGAGATCTTGGATTCAGGTGGCCGCGAAGCCAACTCGTTGCGCCGTGCATTGGCGGGTGGAGGACGACGAAAAGGACGTCGAGTGACCCTGATCTTTGATGAGTGCCATCTGATGGGGGCAGAGGGGTTACAGTGGGGGTTCAAGACGTTCTATGACGCGGTACCTGAGGCGAAGACAAAGCTGCGTTTGGTCGGGCTGAGCGCCACACCAATCCCTAACGCTCAGTACGGGCGAGACTATTTCAAGAGGTCCTTCTTTCCGCTCGACGAGCGATATCCAAGCACGGTTCGTAAGGACAGTGAAAGCTGGGGCGTACACCTATTTCATCAAGTCACACCTGAGAGTTTACGGCAGGCGAAAGTGCTCTGCCCTGTGCGAGATGATTATCAATCGCGATTCCAGATACCCAAGCGGCTCTTCCAACGCGTGACCGGTAATCGTCTTCAGGATCCAGGTAAGAATACGAAGAATCACAAGAAGTTCTCGATGCAATTCAATCGCACGGTGATGGCCGACGAACGCATTGTCAGGCATCTTGCAACTCGGTTGGCCGAGCATCTTAAGGTGCTTGGGAAAACCATCGTCTTCATGCCCGACATCGACAGTGCCGAGAGGTTCACGGAGCTTTTGGCCGCTGACCCGCGTGTGGGGCCTGACAAGGTCTCCGTCGTCCACAGCAAGCGAGATGCTGGCAGTGATGCAGACAGCAATGCCGAGGCCATCCGGCGATTTAAGGATCGGGGGTCAAAGGCCTGCGTCCTGGTCAATGTCGGTCTCTTGACCACCGGGTTCGATGATCCCCTGATTCAAACCGTATTGCTTGGCCGATTGACCCTATCGCCAAACTTGTTCTGGCAGATGATTGGTCGCGGTACACGGGGGCCCAAGAGCGGTGGCACTGACATGTGCAATGTGATCGATCCCGTTCGCTTAACCGAAATGTATCCGATTGTCGGGACCTACCAACCCACCATCGATAATGACATGCACTTCGGAGCAACCAAGTCGGGTGGACTCGAAAAGAAGTCAGCGGATATTGATGACGATGAAGACTGGGACGAGCACAAAATTCGGGCATTTGTCCTGGAGTATCTGACGGACTTAACTGAAGTCAGTCGACGCGATGTACTCGACTGCCTGACTGCGGTTCAGCTTCGAAGCATGTGGACGCAATTGAGTGGAGAAACAGTCTCTTCGTCAGCTGGCGTTCGAAAAGCAAAACTTCTCAAGGACTTATCTAAATATTCCTGGGCTGATCTATTGGCCTATGAGGTTGCCGACGATGACATCATTATCGCCCTGACCGATTTCATTCTCTACGAAGCGGACCCAGGAGAGGACGAACTTGAGGACCTGAGGTCGCGAATTCCAGGAGAAGTCAGAGCCCAGGGCTATAACAAGGAAGACGCCCTGGATTGGCTGAAGAAAGACCAACTTTGGCAGCTTCTGGAATGGCTCAGTAACGGCTCAACAACCTTGGGACGACGGGCCAATAAAATATTGATTGTCGACCAGTTGAACCGATATCGCTGGGACCTCATCCTCGCCGATGATGACGTGGTCTGGGACTTGGCGGCAGAGCTCGGACTTCTCGATGATGATGATCCGGAAGGGCAGCCAGATATGTCGGTGGACGTCGAGCGTGCTGTTGACCTACAAAAAGCCTATCGTGATTTGGGATATAGCAAAGCTGATGCTCTCAATGAGATGACGAGAGACACACTGTATACCCTACTGCTCGAGTTGACCGCTGGCGCCTCCCCACTGAACAGCAAAGCGAGGAAAGCCGAACTGGTGGAGGCGGTGTGTCGCTTTACCTGGAGCGACATCCTCGAGGATCACGATGCGGCTGAGTTTCTGCAGATAGAAATTGAGGTTATACAAGGCGACCCAGAGACGCTGACCCCATCCGATGATCCGATTCAGGAATTTGATGAAATTCGGCTATCTTTGCCCACATTGGTCCGGAACGCGGGATTAAATAAGGAGGAGGCGCTGGATATTCTCACCAAGACCATGCTTGTGACTTTGCTCGATCGATTAACTGAGCATGACTCGCCCCTGTATCGCAGCGATTACAAGTATGAATTTGTCGACCAATTGAAGAGGTTTCGTTGGGATCAGCTGATTGGAACTGGAGCGATGGACGATGAGATGGTCAAACGAATTGCGCAGACAATTTGCGATTAGTGTGCTGGGGGTAATCTCAGTCGTAATAGGTTTCCTCGTAGTCGTACTCGATCCCTTGGTCCTTTAACCACGCGCAGGCCCCCATGAAGGATTGACCTGAAAATGTTGTTTCGAGAAGCGCTTTGAGGACAGCAGGGCCGTCGGAAACGGTCGCATTGGCCCCCTTACGGTTGCTGTCACCGATGTCGAACTCCGAAATCGAAAATCCGCCGGTCTTCGTGAAATTGAGACCGGCCGGGTTCTTTCCGCTCAGAGAGGTTGACCCCAACATGTCCAGATCGACGCTCAATATCCGGTCCGTTCCGATATCACCACGGGCAATGGCCATCATGATTTCCTCAGAGCATTCGGTGATGTGTCGGTCGGCATCGCTTGGATCTTTGTCGTCAAAGACCCGATCCAGGATGGGCTGGAGTATCGGGTCCGGGCGTGAAATTCGACTGCCGTTGTCTTTGGTGACCACAAAGGTATGAACACTATCGCCGATCATCGCGGTGACTACACTCGAGCCATCAGCTGCGTGTCCAACACTCACCACCGACCAATTGGATTCAGACATTGATTACCCCTCCCTCGTGCGCATGACCGCGCTGTGATTCTCGCTGTGGAGCATAAACCTTAAGGGGCATCGCCGCCATCGTATCCAGATCCCTGTCCAGCCTGTTGCCGACAATGAGGTTCCGGTTCCAATTGGGCTCGCAGCGATCTACGATTCGCGACAGGAGGGGCTATGGGGACTGAGTTCCACTCGCTGAGTGTCGAACCGGGCCCTGTCTTCATTTTATGTCTGGGAGTTTTGGCTGATGGCAACGTTGACCCTATCGCAATTGGAGCGGCACCTGTTTGGGGCCGCGGATATTCTCCGTGGCAAGATGGATGCTTCGGAGTTTAAGGAATACATCTTCGGGATGCTGTTCTTAAAGCGGACCTCCGATGAATTCGAAGGTCGTCGGGCCGAGATTATCGAGCAGCAAACCGCTCGTGGCCGGACCCAGGAACAGGCGGAGCAGCGGGCCAATTCCAAAAGCTATTATGCCGACGACTTCTACGTGCCTGACTGTGCGCGGTGGTCGTTCCTCCGGGATAAGTTGCATCACAATGTGGGCGATGGGCTCAACACGGCCCTGAAGGCACTCGAAGAAGAGAACCAAGGCCTCGACGGCGTCTTACACCACATCGATTTTACCCGCACTGTGGGTAAGACCAAGATGAACGACAAGAAGCTCCGTGAGCTCGTGCAGCATTTCAATAAGTATCGCCTGCGCAACGAAGACTTCGAATTCCCCGACCTGCTCGGTGCGGCCTATGAGTACCTGGTGGGTCAGTTTGCTGATTCGGCCGGAAAGAAGGGCGGCGAGTTCTACACGCCCCGTGGCGTGGTGCGCATGATGGCCCGCATCGCAGCGCCTGAAGCGGGCATGCGGATCTACGACCCCTGTTCAGGCTCCGGCGGTATGTTGATCATGAGCGCCAGCCACGTGGAAGAGCATGGGGGCAATGCGAAAGACCTCGAACTCTTCGGCCAGGAGCTCAACGGTGGGGTGTGGTCGATCTCGAAGATGAACATGCTACTTCACGGCATCAGAGATGCCGATTTGCGCAATGGCGACACCCTCGAAAACCCGCTACACGTGGCCGGTGGTCAACTCATGAAGTTCGACCGAGTACTCACCAATCCACCGTTCTCGCTCAATTACACAGCCGAGGGGATTCCCTTCGAAAGCCGCTTCAAGTACGGCATGTGCCCCGAATCGGGCAAGAAGGCCGACCTGATGTTTGTGCAACACATGGTGTCGGTTCTCAGTCACCAAGGCATGGTGTGCTCGGTCCTGCCCCACGGGGTGCTTTTTCGAGGCGGCGAAGAGCTGAAAATTCGCCAGGGCCTGATCGAAGACGACCTGCTAGACGCCGTCATCGGTGTGGCATCCAATCTCTTCTACGGAACAGGCATTCCCGCCTGCATCATGGTGCTTCGAGCGCCCCATGCCAAACCGCCCGAACGACGGGGCAAGGTCCTCTTTATTAACGCAGACGCGGAGTTCCGCGCCGGCCGTGCTCAGAACTTTCTCGACCCTGAACATATCGAGAAAATTGTGAGCACCTACCATCGGTATGCCGAAGTCCCCGGCTTTTCGGCCATCGTCAGTAAGGGTGAATTGGCCGACAATGAGTTCAACCTGAACATTCGGCGCTATGCCGATAATGCCCCCCCACCGGAGCCCCACAATGTGCGGGCCCATCTTCAGGGCGGTATTCCCCGAGCCGAGGTCGACGCCCAGGCGCCGCTATTTGATGCCCACGGGTTTAATGTTGGTGCCGTCTTGCAAGATACGGGCGGGCCATTTCTCGCCTTTGACCCCACGGTCGAAAACACCTCGCTCCTCAAAGCTCGCATCGAGGCCGAGCCGGGTCTGCAAGAAAGAGAAGCCCTCTTGTGGTCGACCTTTGCGGAGTGGTGGGCCACCCAGGTAAACCTGGTCGCTGCCCTGCCCGAGGGCACCGGCCTCATGGAGGTCCGACGTTCGCTGCTAGGCTCCTTTACGGAGACCATGGGCCCGGTTGGGATTCTGGACAATTTCACAACGTCGGGCGCCATCGCCGCCTGGTGGGATGAGGTGAAGTTTGATCTCAAGGCTTTGGCCAACCGCGGATTCACCGGCACCCTTGAGGGCTGGGTGACCACCATTCTGACCGCGATGGAAGACGGCAATGCGAAGGAGAACCCCTTCGACCATAAATTGGTAGCCCACCTGGTTCCGGAATTCTTGAGTGAGATTGCTGCCGCCGAGGCGCAGGTGGCCGAGGTGACGACTGAGAAAACCGAATTTGAGCAGCGCGGCGCCGATGACGAGGCCGAGGATGACGACGAGGACACCGCATCCAGCTCGCACAATTACGGGAAGTGGCTCGAAGACCAGATCAAGACCCTGAAGGCTGAGCATAAAGACGATTTGAAGCGCCTGGCGACCCTGACGAAGACGACGGGATCGGGCAAAGCGGCCAAGGGCTCGCTGGCCTGGATGCAGGCGGAAGGCTTGGAGACGAGTGAGGTCGAAATCGAGCTTGAGGCACTGGAGAACACCGTGGCGCCCATCAAGACGCGCCTCGACGCGCTTGAAAGCGAGGTCGCACCCTATAAGGCCCTGAAGACGGAGCTTTCTGAGGCCCGGAAAGCGCTCAAGACCCTGACGACGCGATTTGAAGCACGCCTCCAGGCTGCCCAGGAAGATATCGATGAACAGACCGCCCGTACCGTGGTGCTCGACTTATTGAAGAGCGACCTCCATCGGGAGTTGGCGCGGCGGGTGAACGCCCACCGTCAGGCGGTGGTGGCGACGGTGGAGAACTGGTGGGACAAGTACCGGGTGACCCTGCGGGACATCGAGGGTGAACGAGACGATGCGAAGTCGACGCTCGATGGGTTCCTGAAGGAGTTGGGTTATGCAACCTGAGCACCTGCTTTCCGGATGGTTTCGCAGACAGCTCGCAACTCTGGCGAGCGACATAACCAGTGGGGGGACTCCACAGTCAGGCAATCCTCGTTATTACACGGAGTCAGGCGGCTTCCTCTTTGCGAAAATTGATGATCTGACTGCGGCGAAAGGAAGGTATCTTAGCGATACATTCCTCCACGTGACGCCTGCCGCTCTTCGCGACACCGCACTCAAGCTCTATCCGCCCGGAACCATCTTGCTGTCGATGTATGGCACCGTGGGACTAATTCGAACGACTCGGGTGGAGATGACCGCTAATCAAGCATTGGCGGCGCTATTACCTCCCTTCAGCTGCAACCCTGATTACCTTGCCCACACACTCATCTGGTCCCGACCAAGATGGGAGAAGTACAAGTCGCAGACTACACAAGCAAATATTAACGGTAGGACGGTCAAGAACTTTGAGTGTCTGCTTCCCCCCCTCCCCGAACAACGCCGCATCGCCGAGATCCTGGACACCCTCGACGAGACCATCCGCAAGACCGAAGACGTCATCGCCAAGCTCCAGCAGATGAAGCAGGGGCTGCTCCACGACTTGCTGACCCGGGGCATCGACGACAACGGCGAACTCCGCGACCCCGAGCGGCACCCCGAGCAGTTTAAAGACTCGCCCTTGGGGCGGATTCCGAGGGAGTGGGAGGTTGGCCCACTGGGAAACAGCATCGCCTTCATTACTGATTACCGAGGAATGACCCCACCGTATACTGATGAGGGGATCCCAGTGATTAGTGCTGAAAATGTAGGCGGGGGGAAGATCAAGAGCACTACGAAATGGGTCTCACCAGAGACATATCGCCGAACAACAACACGAGGCTTTCCAGAGGCTGATGATACGATTTTCACCACGGAGGCTCCTGTCGCTGAAGTCGCCAGATTGCCCGGCGATTGCACTTATCGACTAACAAGAAGAGTTATTGCCCTTCGCCCCAAGGAATCGGTCCAAAAGCATTATTTGTATTGGTACATGTTTCGGCTGTCAGAAACCGGCGCATGGTCGAGCAAGATGCATGGTTCGACGGTTCCTCGGATCTTGAAACCAGACATACTCAATCAGTCCCTACTCGTACCGCCACTGTCGGAGCAGACGAGCATTAGTGATGTCCTGGATTCACATCAATCGCGGATTGACAACGAAGTTTCGTCTTTGGGCAAACTCCGCACCCTCAAGCACGGCCTCATGAACGACCTGCTTACCGGCCGGGTCCGGGTGTCGACGGAGAGCCCAGCATGAGCGAGGGCCCCGAGAGGCGCTTGGTGGAAAAGCCGCTCATCGAGCAGCTCATCGCCATGACTGATGCCGAGGGCCGGTACCTGTGGAAGCACACCACGGGGAATCCCAACGATCCCAGTGCCACGGGCCGCGAAAGCTTTCGCGACACCCTGCTCCTCGATGACCTGAAGGATGCATTGCGTCGCCTGAATCTGAACGACCACGGTGAGCCGTGGTTGGACCAGCGGCGTATTCTCCAAGCCACCAATGCCCTGCAGCGCCTCGAGGGGGCGCAATTGCTCGAGAAAAACGAGGCGGCCACCACCTTGCTGGTCAAGGGGACTGAGGTCGATGGGCCCGATGGCACGACGTATGGTCAGCGCCAGCAGACCATCCGCTACATCGATTGGGATGAGCCGGCCAATAACACCTTTCGGGTCATCGACCAGTTCAAGGTCAAGTGTCCGCCTGGACAGAAGCTGGAGCATATCTATCCGGACCTGGTGCTCTTCGTAAACGGCATCCCGCTCGTGGTCATCGAATGCAAGCGACCGCCCGAGGGTATGGAGTCGCCCGAGCCTCTGGTGGAGCAGGGTGTCGACCAATTACAGCGCTACGCCAACCGCCGGAAGGCCATGGGTTTGGTGGACACCAATGAGGGCTGCGAAGCGCTCTTTCAGACCAATCAATTCATCGTGTCCACCTGCGGCGAGCAGGCACGGGTGGGCACCTTTTCGTCTTCGGCGGTCCACTTTCTCGAATGGAAAGACCCCCATCCGCTGAGCCGAGAGGCCCTGGCCGAGCAGCGCGGCACCTCCGTGTCTGCGCTGACCTCTCAGGAAGTGCTGGTGGCGGGGATGCTCCAGCCCGAGACGCTCCTGGACCTGGTGCGCCACTTCACGCTCTTTATGGAGGCCGGTAATCGGCGCATCAAAATTGTGTGTCGATACCAGCAGTTTCGCGGCGTCCACAAGGCGGTGCACCGTCTACTCACCGGAAAGACCCGCCTCCAGGATGGCGAGTACGACCGTCGGGGTGGCCTGATCTGGCATACCCAGGGCAGTGGTAAGAGCCTGTCGATGGTGTTCCTGATCCGCAAGATGCGCTCTCACCCCCGACTGACGGGATACAAGGTGGTGGCGGTGACCGATCGACTGGATCTGCAGAAACAGTTGGCTGCGACGGCGACCCTGACCAACGAGACCTTGACGGTGGTGACTTCTCAGAAGCGGGGTCTCAAGACCATTTCATCTCGCGATGTCCTCCAGGAAGTACTGCGTCGGGAGGGTAAGGACCTGGTCTTTGCCACCATCCAGAAGTACCGCGGCGACATCATTGAATCCGAGGCGGGCGAAGAGGCGCTGCCGGCCCGGAGTGAACCACTCCCAGAGCTGAATACCTCCGACGAGATTCTGGTGCTGGTCGATGAGGCGCACCGTAGTCACACCAATACGGCCCATGCCAATCTGATGCGGGCCCTGCCCAATTGTGTGAAGATCGGGTTTACGGGCACGCCCATCATCATGGGGGCCAAGAAAGAAACATCCGAGATTTTCGGGGAGTTTATCGACCGCTACACCATTCGCGAAGCCGAGGCCGATGGGGCCACGGTGCCCATTCTCTACGAAATGCGCACCAGTGGTGCGGCGGTTCGCGATGGACGCGAACTCGACGATGTCTTCGAAGATCTGCTGGCTGAGCGAACAGATGAAGAAAAGCGTGCCCTGCAGCAGAAGTATGCGACTCGAAGCCACATCGCCGAGGCGGAGTCACTGATTGCCGCGAAAGCGCGAGACATGCTGCGGCACTACGTCGAGAATATTCTACCCAATGGCTTCAAGGCGCAATTGGTGGCCACGAGTCGACTGGCCACCTTGCGCTACTATGCTGCGCTCCAGGCTGCGCGGGACGAACTCATCACCGAGATCAAGGCCCTCGATGCCAGCGTGATCGATCTCGACACCGAGGCTTTGGCCAGCCTGGATCGGAAGACGGGTTTTCTGGTGCGGTCCCGCCGTTTTCTCCCAACCATCGAGCGCTTGGAGTTCGCGCCGGTGATTTCGGGCGGCCATAACGATACAGTGGACCCGACCGGTGAATGGTCCAATCGCACGAGAATCAACGAACGCATCAAGAATTTCAAAAAGCCTCTGTTCCACGGCGGCGTGAATCAATTCGACGAAAAAGAGTCGAGCCAGCTGGCTTTTCTCATCGTCAAGTCGATGCTGCTGACGGGCTTTGATGCACCCATCGCCCAGGTCATGTACCTCGATCGTTCCATTAAAGAAGCCGAACTCCTACAGGCCGTCGCCCGCGTCAATCGAACTCATTCCAAAGATGGCGTGAAAAAAACCTGCGGCATCGTGGTCGATTACTATGGGGTTGCCCACCACCTGACAGAAGCACTGGCGGCGTATAGTGCTGACGATGTCGAAGGGGCTTTGCAGAGTCTGGCGACGGAATTGCCCAGGTTACGTGAGTGCCATGGGGAGCTGCTCGAACTCTTCCATGAGGGCAGCTCCGGGCGGGCGCCCCAATTGGTCTCGCTCTCCGAACGCGACCGGGCGGAGCTGGTACGGCGCTTCGCCGATTGGAAGCACCGCCACATCCCGGACCCCGAGCGCTCCGCCAAATTGGGCGATGGCAGCTCAGAGGCCGCCGAGGCGGTGCTCGATGCGTTTGAGACGCTCATGCTGTACCCGACGCCGACGGAGAGTGGTCACGACCCCTATCAAAAAATTAATCTGGTCACGATATCCAGCCTGAAAAACCTGCTGAGTTGTTTGGCGGGAGAGCGTGACCAGATGCTTCTCTACCTGCCGGCCTTATGCGGTCAGGTCGAAGCCGCAGTCTTCAAGATCATTGCTCTGTTCGAGCCGGAAGCATACCTCAAGCTCGAGGGGAAAGGTTTGCTCCGCGCGATTTGGCAGGGCTTACATTCCAATGAACGCAGTCGTTTTCGGCCTGACTTCAAGTATAGCGATCCCAAAGAGGTAAATTGGACGGAGAAGCTCTCCTACGAATACGCAACAAGCGAAACCATAACGACTCGCAACAAGACCCAACATGGAGAGACGGGGAATGTAGATGTAGATGCTTGGGATAGCATCGTCGCTTTTCTCCTGGGCCTGGTAGACGAGAACCGGAGCGATCTGGACGGTCTGTCGATTGCGCCACTCAGCGAGGCCGATAAAGTCGAACAATGCGTCCAACTGCTCGGTGAAAGTGACCAGTTCCGGGCTAAATTTCAGGTCAAATTGAAGCAGTTCCTCTCGCTCATCGATACGGTGCTGCCCCGTCCCGAGGCGCTGCCCTACATCGATGATGCCAAGCGCATGGCACACATTCAGGCGAAGGCCCGAAATCGGTATCGGGACAGCCAGCGCCTGGTCGGCCAGGAGGTGGGCGCCAAAGTTCGGGCATTGATCGACCAGCACGTGATCTCTCTTGGCATCGATCCTCAGGTGGCGCCCATGGAGTTGACGTCGAGTCATTTCGAGGCCCATGTGGCCAAGGAACGGTCACCGAGGGCACAGGCGAGTGAGATGGAGCATGCGCTTCGCTATCACATCCGCAAACATCTCAATGAAGACCCAGTGCACTACGAGGAATTATCGAAACGACTCAAGGACATCCTCAAGACCTTTGAAGGCGATTGGGAGAGTCAGGTCAAGGCGCTCCAGGCGCTGGTTCAAGAGGCTGATTCCGGTCGGCAGGCAGACGATTCGCTTGGCCTTGACCCAGATACGGAAGCACCATTCTATGATGTCTTAAAGCAGGCGACGGGGCTCGAGGGCGACGCTGTGCCGGTGGACGATCTCAAGGCACTGACCCTGGAGATTGTCGGACACATCAAGGCTGCTGTATCGCTCGTCGGATTCTGGTCGGAGGCGAAGGTCAGTGCACGTAAAGAGCTCAGAGGTCAGATCTTCCAAGCCGTCGATTTTTCCGATCTCTTGGCTGACTTCGACCAGATTGGGCCCGTTACGGATACGCTCATGGAATTGGCCAAGGCCAAGAATTATCAATTGACCTCATGAGTGAGCAATTGGTCGTTGATGAATTGACCCTGACGGTTCGTCGCAGTCAGCGCCGGAAATCCCTGGGATTGACCATCGAACGTGATGGTACCCTGACCCTGGCG
>CALELH010000829.1 GCA_937902595.1 uncultured Myxococcales bacterium | reverse complement strand
AGCCTTCTGGGATTTCACAGGAGCCTTCAAGCGGATCGCCCCCCTCGACGGCCCTGCCGCAAATGGGCGCCAAGAGGACCGGCTCGTTCGATGCATTGGAATAAATCACCAGGACTGACGTGTCGGGGTCAGCGACCCCGTCTCCTGTGGTGTCACCGTTGATGCTCTCGACCTCGAAGGTGACACGGATCCCCGTCTCCTTCCCTGATCGCACACTCAACGGGAGCGTCTCACCTGGCTCTAACTCCAGATAGAAGGCCGGGGTCTCAGGATCCTGGTTGTGTGAGTTCCCGACTAAGCAGACGGAGTCGATGATGAGGGGTTCGCCACAGGAGTTCTTCACGAAGAAGACCCTTCGCTCTGGGATCTTTAGATCGCCATCTATCCCGGGGGGCGGACCGAGTACCAGGTCACCAAAGTTGACCGCCTCCACCTGAGCTTCAATCACCGCGCCCTCGCACTCCGGGGGCGGTGTTTCACATGATACGAGTAAGAGGCTGAGGATGAGCGGCCACCGCATGCGCTTATTGCCCAACAGTCCAGAAGGGGCGTGTGTCGTTCTTGCCGGCGGCGTACTTCTGCCAGGCAGACCACCATGCGTCGCTGTCACGAAGGGCTGTCTCACGCGAATTTCGGTGGTACTCACGGAGCTTGATGACAACCTGAAGGCGCTGGGCGACTGCAGCCTGAAGCGGGGGCATATTGTACACCGCGATGTCATGCCGCATAGCCGTCTCCGCGTAGATGAGTTGAAGGCGTGTCTTACTGAGCTCAAACTCGGCGTCGGCCACGTCCACCCCAGCGGTGAGGGCGTCCACTCTCGCCGTAGCCATCTTGTCGCGCTTAAGCTGGAGGCTGGGGCCCCCGGTGCCCTTGAAGTCACTCGTGGCCATCACGCGAGCTTGCCAGCGAGTGGCGTCCTTTAGCTCGGCCGATGCAGCGTTTCGGCGAGCGCGGGAGACGACGACGGCGTCTTCGGCGTCGGCCACCCAGCGGCGTGCATCTACGGGGAGCCGAGGATCGCTCAGTGAGAGGCGGTCCACCGTCAGTCCGCCGCATCCGGGCAACAGGAAAACGAGTAAAGTGAGGAGATAAGAGGCTTTCATTTTATCGTCCCCCCGGCGTGAATCGTTGACCGCCATCGCGGCCTGTCTTAAATCGCTTTTTAGCCTCTTTGGACGCAGCGGCGAGGCCGAGGGCCTTCAGGGCGTCTACTAGGTTAGAGCGGCCTACCTCCAGTCCGCCAGAGGCGGCTCGGGCGAAGCCCTCTAGAGAGCCACTGTAGTCACCCGCCTTATAGCAGGCGATGCCAAGAAGGTTTGCCTCGAGAGGGCCGCCGCCAATCTGCGCGGCCCGAAGGAAGACGAGGCGGGCCGAATGGGCGTCACCTGCCTTGAGGAACGCTTCGCCGAGTGCCTTGATTGCGCCGAGGTCCTCTGGGTTCTTTGAGAGCCGTACGCGCTCCGCCTCTAAATCGGCGGCTACGCTGACGCTGCGCCTGGGCTTAAGCTCGTCATAGGAAACCGGATCCGAGGACGGCACCTCACCCTTGAGGCAAACGCGCACCGCCGGAACAAAGATGTGGTGGATCCATCCCTGCTCAGCGCAGGCCGCTAGCGCCTCTGCAGCCTGGCGGTCGAGCCGCGCTGCCTTGCCCGAGAACGCCTTCTTGATCTGCTGTGCGGTCGCCGCCGGCGTCGCAGCAGGGAGCTTCATGTTGCGCATGCGTTGCGCCGTCTGCTGCGACACATAGGCCAATCGACCAAAGGCCGCGGCGGTGTATGCAGGGGAGTTCTCGCGGGCGGCCTTGAGATACGCCTGCTCTGTAACCTCAAGGAGGGTCACCAGCTCGAGGACCGCCTCAACATCTTCCCCCGGGTCGAATGATTTAAGGATCTGCCAAAACACCTCTGCCTGGCCATAGAAAGCTCGTGCTCGAGCATCAGGTGACGCCCCGCCAGAGTTATCAACGACCCGCTGCAGCATCGCTTCGCCATTGTCTCGGTCTCCAGCTCGAACCATCGCTAACCCTAAGTACGCTAAAACCTCAGGACCAGCATCGTCAGCCAATGGCTGCAGGGTCTTAACGACTAGCTTCGGATCACCCTTTCGCTCTAAGAGCGCCCCGAGCGGTCCTGCCGCCTGATCCTTCGCTGCGGCCGTGTCTGCCGCCTTCAGAGCGCGACTAAAGGAGTTGAGCGCCCCAGACTTGTCTGCGAGTTGCTCTTGTAGTTGCCCGTTCGCTACGAGCAAGGGGACCTTCCTCGAGGCGCTTGCCTGGGCGGCCTTCTCGAAGAACTCAACCGCCTGATCGAGCTCAAAGCGTGACGCAGCGGTACGCGCGATAGTCGACCGAATTGCTGGCAACTGCTTCGACTTGGGGTACTTCTTCTCGACCTCGTCCGCGAGGCGGTAGACGCTGGCGCTGTCTCCAGCGGCCCTGGCGGCGAGGAGGGCGTTGATGATCGCTCTCTCGCCGAGGGCGCGTCCCTTATATTGGGCCGCGAACTTCTCTAGGTCGCCCGTCACATCCCCGCCATCTACGCCCGCTGCCGCCAGGGCCAGCTCATCGAGCTGGTGCTGTTCCGCGGAACGGACGATAGGGCCAATCTCGCTCTTTATGCCTGGATCGACCGGGCTCTCTTTGGAGAGGAAACGGTAGCCGGCTCGGATCATGCCCAGGTAGTCATTCAGGGTTCGGTACGAATCCAAGACGAGGTGGACCGAAGTGTTCCCCTCTTTCGTCTTCGGGTATTCCGACGCGATGGCGTTAAGCCGATCAATGGCCGACCGGTAACGACCCTCATCATAATCTGTACGCGCCATCGCGAACTTGACCCGGCGAGCGCGGTCCGTCGGGAGCTTTCGGGCGAGGAGCGCAGCGCCGGCCTTCCGGAGGCCCGCGCGGGAGACCACCCGCTCCATCCTCCCAGGGGTCCCGGCGAGGGTCTTCTGGAGATGCACGAGCGCGTCGTACCAAGCGTTATCCCTCGTCGCGCCGTCTGGCAGTCGTGCGGCCACCTCGACGGCCCGACGGCCAGCGTTGAAGTCGTCCCCAGACTCAGCCAGTACATCGACGAGGTTCTCTAGCATCGCCGTGGTGTACTCGGCATCCGGAAAGGTACGAACGTGATTGTCATAGGCCGACGCCACCTGCCTCGCGAGGGCGGCCCTCTTCTTGCTGCCCTTAGGGAGTTTTCCAAGGGCGTCCTGCGCCTTGGTGGCTAGATCTCGGACCATGCTCTCGAGGTCGGTGAGGTGCTTGTCCTTTGTCTCCTGGGCGCCGCTTGGCTTACGGATCTGGCGGAGCATGGCCCGGCTGATGAGCTCGACGTCGTCGCCGACGGACTCGTACGCCTTCTCCTTGACCAGGGAGGCGTGGAGCATGAAGGCGTCATCGATCCGCTGGGCGTTGTCAGGTGCGAGATGGAGCAGCTCTCGGGTAGCGGCCGCTCCGTTCTTAGCGTCATCCAGAGTCCCCAAGCGGTCGGCCAATCTCTCCAGGGCGGCGACATATGCGCCTCGCCTGTAGGCGTGGCGTTTTAGGTACTCGATTGCGCCCTTGCCGCGGTTCTCCTGGGTGAAGCAATAGATTGAGTCCACCAGGGCCTCTCGCCGCACATCCATGCTGGAACTCCCGCCGCCCTCCTGCTTCAGGGTTGCCGCTTTTTTGAACCACTTCTTGGACGTAATGAGCGCGCTCTCGAAGTGCACGAGAGCCGGCTTGCAGTCCGCTTTGTTCACGAACACCCAGGCCAGCTTGTAGTGGGCCAGTCCAGTCATACGGTTTAGGTCACCGGTCAGCATCTGGGTATAGTGCTTAGCCGCTTCATCAAGCTCATTGCGATCGAAGCGATCGTCTCCAAGGATGAGGAGCCCATCCCGCGCCAGGGTGTGGTTTGGGTGCTCCTCTACCAGGCGGCCGAGGGCCGCGCGCATCTTGTCGTAATTGCCAAGCTCTCGGTGCTCCTGGCCCATATTGAACAGGACTCGAGGGGCGAGGGGAGTGCCTGGGTGCTCTCGCAGGACAAGCTCGTAGAGGCCGATAGCTTGATCCTTGAGGAAGCGTACTTGAGGGACATTGAGGCTCTTACCCGCACGCTGCTCTCGCTCATAGGCGACCTGGTAGTGGTACCGGGCCTCGTCGGACAACAGCTCAGCCAACCGTACGTACAGTTCAGAGAGGTACGGTGCGCCTCTCGCCTCTGCGATGGCGGCCCGTGTCTCCGCGATGGCGTTTCGCGCCTTGCTGATTTGGATCCTTAATCGCTCGATCTGCGGCTGGTCGCGAAGCTCGGTGTTCGGGACTGTGCAACCCGCGAGGAGGCTCATGACGATGATGGTGGCTATTCTATACATCGGTCCTCCGCCACAACGATGAGATCGTCTAGTTCGTCGGTCCAGAATTCACCCTCAAAGCGAAAATAGACGGTTCGGCCTCCCGCGGTGACCTTGGGGGCCGGCGCGAGCGGTGGGCCCGGGGCGCGCTCACGTCCGCGCAGCAGGCCAACGCCGAGCTCGTGGAGGATGAGGTTGACCCCTTCCTCCGCCTGGAGGAGCTCTTCCGCGAGGGCGTCGACTTCTCCTGAGAGCTTGGCTTCCAGGCCGCGCTTGGCCTCGTTGACGCCCCTCTCATACAGAGTGGCAAAGTGGCTGGTCAGACCGGGGCTTAACCCCTTTGAGTCCAGCACCAGCTGCTCACTCTTAACGCGGTCATAGAAGGCGCTCTGTGTGCGCACCGCAGTTCGTTGTCGAGCGGCACCTCGAAGCGCCTTTGACTTTAAGAGGGGGACACCCTGGTACAGTTCGTCTAGGGCGTCGCCATGCTTAGCCTTGAGTCGGGTTGCGGCGCGTCGCGCGGGCCCGAATTGGCAGAGCCGTCGAAGGGCGAGCGCCTCTAATAGGAAACGGTCGGGAGCGATAAGATCACTATAAATCGGCGCATCGAGAGCGAGTAGCAGGCCCAAGGACCTGCGTATGTCGCCCTGATCGTAATGTACCCAGGCCATCTCGAAGAGCAGCTCAGGATCCTCGGGCGCCTCTTGCCGTAAGAGTTCGTATCGCTTCAAGGCTTCCGAATAATTACCCAGCGTAGAGTGCAATCGGGCGAGGGACCGTCGAACGTTGCTCGCCAGCGATGTCGAGAGGTTTGTCTGCTTCTCAAGGGCCTCGAGCTTCTCTATCGCGGAGGTGATTCGGCGCCCTGCGACCTCCTCTACCGCGGCCACATATTGAGCGTCGGCGGCGTAGGTTGAGTTGGCCGGAAGTTTGGCGAAGTTGTCCTTAGCCCAGCGTCTTCTGAGAAGGCGCGCGTCGCGTAATCCTTGATGATAATCTACAAAGGCCTGCAGGTCTTCGGGCAGACCGTCGATCTCAGCGCTCGCCAAATAGCCTTCGACCAGCGCGTCCTCGTCGTAGGCACCGGATTCAATAATCGTTTGTAGTCCGCGGACGGCCTCAGCGAGAATCTCCGGATCTCTACGCCCTTGAGCGATATCCAAGAATGATTGGGCCGCCGCATACCTCAAACCCATCATTTGGGATGAGCGAGCGAGTAAACGTTGGGCGCGGTCATAGCGCGGATCGTCCGCGTTGGCGCCTTCAAGGTATCGCCAGGCGGCGCTCGCGGCGATGGCGGGCCGGCCACTCTGGAGTTGATCGACCGCATAGATGAAGGCCGCCTCCCGATTCTCGGGCATTTTGGCGACACAGCCTAACGTGAGGGAGCCTAAGACGGCTGCGAGAATGAATCGCTTCATGGCGCTAGGGAAACTCCAAGGCCAAGCCAGAGTTCATTCTGTGTGTCGATCTCCGAGACGAAGGCGATATCTCTGAAGTCAAAGCGCACCGAGACGAGCTCAGTGATGTACACGCGGAGCCCAAAGCCACCGCTCACCGCGGGTCGCTGGGTGCGGGTCAGCCATCCATATCCTCCCCCTGCAGAGAGGTAGAGTTCACCGTAGCCCAGGACGCTATTGAGCCAAGCGCCCTTCCAGTAAAGCGGTTTGAACAGGACGTTGCTTGTCACAAACTGCTCCACACGCTCAAAGGGCGTCGGCTTTAGGTCAAAGGCTCGGAGTTCCGATTCAAGGTCGGTCTCCATTGGGAAGCTGTAAAAGAACTGCGCAACCTCCCACGCCCAGAGATCGTTAAAGTGGAGCGTGTACGCCCCACTCAGGCTGAACCCCTTCTTAAAAGCGTCAAGAGGCAAGACCCCGGCGCTTACTGTGAACTCGTTGGTAGCAGTGTACTTACGATTTTGAACAGCCAGGCTCGGAAGCACCGTCTCTGCCAGAGAGGCGGTGGGTCCAACTAGGCACAATATAAAAAGAATACGCCTGAGCGTCATAGTGTCTCCCAAACACGCGTGATAGGAGTATACTAGACATGAACGCTATGACGAACCCCTCAAAAAAACTTCTTTGGATTTTAGCCAGCCTGGTGTGGCTGGGCTGCAGTAATGTGGACCCGGAGGCGGTGGACGCGACTGATGCGGCTAGCGCTGGAGATGTATCGGACGTCGCAACGGACGCCGGGACGGGCGCCTGCACTATCGATGAGGATTGCTCGGATTTTAGTGCATGTAGCGTCGATCGCTGTGTCGACGGTGTGTGTCGTTTCACCCGTTCCGAGGCCCCCGCGGTCGTCACCGAGTTAATCACCATCGCTGAGGATGTGGAAGATTTTGAGGTGGTGGGCTCGCTTCTGTATCTAGCGCGTGGAACCGCGGGCGCGCAGGTCTGGAACGTGGACGAGATTCCGCCCAGGAAGCTGGCCGAAGTGACGCCTCCCGAAGGGCACGCCCCGTATACCGGCATCCATCAGTACGATGGCGGCTTCATCGTTCGCTCCGGTCGCTGGATCTATGTCTACCGAAGCAACTCTATGGATGTACGGGGTGAGTATCGGGCGGCGGATGATGTCCGGGACCTCATCGCTTATAATGAACAGTCCGTGATCCTGGGTTTGTATTCACGAGGTATCGAGATCGTGGAGATCGGCAATGGCTTGTTGCCGACTCGGACTGGGCGCGTTGACACTCTTGGGCGCGCTGAGCGCCTAGCGCGCGTCGAGGACACTCTCTTAGTCGCCGATGGCCTCTTGGGAGTATCCCTGATCAATATTGAAGATCCACGGACCCCGCTGCTCGACGAGTTTACCATTCGGACCGAGGGCCGGATCGACCGAGTGCACGCCAACGGGCGGCGTGTAGTCGTATTGGAGGCCGGCGCGGGCCTAGCCGTGTTGGGGGTTCGGAATGGTGAGGTCAGCCGACTTGTCCAGCTCACCATCGACGCGGACATCCTCGATGTCGGCCTCAGTGATCCGTCGACGATGCTGGTCTTTACAAGGGCCCAGGGGATCCTGTTCTACGATGTCAGTATTCCTCAAGAGGCATGGGAGTACATGCCGTCGGT
>CALELH010000828.1 GCA_937902595.1 uncultured Myxococcales bacterium | reverse complement strand
GGTAGGTGATCCCTTTCTGGTCGTGCCGTACACTCTAGACACCAATGATATGCGGTTCGCGTCTCCCCAGGGCTTTAACTCAGGGGAGCAGTTCTTTACCTATCTTAAGGACGCGTTCGATGTCCTCTACCGAGAGGGCGAGACCGCCCCCAAAATGCTCTCCATTGGGCTTCACTGCCGTCTCGCCGGGCGTCCCGCTCGGGCAGCGGCCCTAGGGCGCTTTCTTGATTATATCTTGGGGCACGACAGGGTGTGGGTAGCGCGCAGGATGGACATCGCTCAGCACTGGATAGACCGGTTTCCAGCCTAGTCAGGCAAGCGGTATCGGTTCGGTGCGAGCGCAGATACGGTCTCCCACGGGTCGGGAGCTTCTCTCACAAAGTCTAAAGTGAAGGGCATCAAAAGCTCCGTCGCAAACTCAACCGGATCCGCGTCCAAGACCAGTTTTCGTAGTAGATGGACCGCGATTGGATACCATCGGGCGGCGTCGCCTTCCCATTTCACTTGGACCCGCTTTGTCGGACTGCGTCCGTCGTCGCGAATGAATTGAATCTCTTCTTCCAAGATCTCTTCGAAGAGCCCCCGGGATACGCGCCCATGGTGAACCTCCGCCCACAGCTCCCATCGGGAACGTTCCGTCGTGGCTAGGTCATCCATGACGCGCACAAACACCTCTTCATTGTTCCGATTACGCATCACAGCCGGTAGGGCTACACACCCATTACCGCACAGCCAATCAGCGAGGTACTGGATGGCCTGGAAGACGTTATATCTCACTTCAACTGGATCATGATTGGCGATGACGTCTGAGCACTGCAGGTCCGCAGCGACCACGCCTCGCGTATACAGTGGGTGGTCGCGAGGCAGGCCGTCGACATCTGGCCCTAGAACGAACTCGATGAGTGGAGCCGACTCTGACTCGTTGGGGATCAACGCGCGAATCAAGGCCTCGATGGACCGGTCGGTGCCATCACGCTGCCGGCGCCGCCAAGCCTCCACCATAGCGATGCCGATACGGACAAAGCTTGGGTGGGCCACCCAGAAGCCATCCAAGGTCCTCTTCAACTGAGTGAAGACGTCCTTGATGAAGCCGATCATGCTGACTTCGAAGGAGGCCGGGTTTCCGTCCTCATAGAGGACACCGTACATGCCACCAATCTTGATGCCACCGATGGGATCCAGGGATTCGGCCAGAATCTGATGTGACTCGCGGATATGGTTGATAACGATGTTGGGATCGGCCTTCACGGGGATCCGGTAATTCGGATCATGGCGAAATAGCCTGGCCGTCGAACCCAGGAAGTCATGCCAGCCCAGGCTGCCGCCGAGAAAATGAGGGTGGAGGACATCCGCCATCTGTCGAATGCGAAAGATGGAGCGTGGACTCTCAAACACGATAAAGAGCTTAACGGTGCCCGGGACGTACTCGGGGTGCCTGTGTTTCAGCATCCCTTCAGCGTCAGAAATGAGGGCCTTCAAGTAGGTCGCCTCTTCCTCGTTTTCAAGCTTGGGTACATAGAAGACAAGTGCCTCCGGATGGTCCCAATTGTGAAACACGTGCAGCGCAAAATCGACGAGGTGCAGGGGGAGGGCGGCCCCGTTGAGTAAGTGGCTGCCATCGGGCAGCGCGAGACCGGGGATTCGCTTGACCGGTTTGGACAGGCCCGTCTCCGCTAAGGCGTAAACTTTACCGCGCTCAGGGTCCTCAAACCGTATCGTTCGGTTGAAGCATCCCATGAGGTTTTGGGTCGCGCTGAGAAGGTTCGCCGTGATCGGTGTCTTGGAGTCTTCGTTGTCCGCTCCCCAGCGCGGGACTTGGCCTGATGCGTCCACGAGTTCGCTGACGATCTCCGGTTCATTGGGCAGACGTCGGTGCAAGGTGTTCATCGCGTTGATGGACATCTTCGCCGTGTCAG
>CALELH010000827.1 GCA_937902595.1 uncultured Myxococcales bacterium | reverse complement strand
TTTGGGCTTGGATAGTTGAAGCCACAGTCATCCACTAGGAAGGGATCTTCCTCTGAGCCTGCCATGGCGGGCTCGGGTTCGGGTTCCGGGACAGGCTCCATCGTCACCTCTGAGCCGTCTCCATTCGGTGGCACCCTCTGTACTGTGGGTGGTTCTGGCTCGGCGTGAGTGACTGGGTCGACGTCCATTGAACCCGGTGCCCCGGGGTCCCGTGGCTCCTCGGTGTTCTCGTTCGCTGGAGGAGCCGCCTCGCCCGCTGGCTTTGGGGCTGAGTGATATACGGTCATCACGCCAGGATCGCACCCTAAGGCCATACAAAGAACGGCTGGGGCGAAGAGAACAACGGTGGTTTTCATAGTGGGCATCGTCGACACTCTAGCGATAATCTCTGTTATTGACGAGCCCCAGACCAGGAGGACGCGACCGCGAGAGTACGTTTGAGACTCGGATTTGTTCAATCGGATGTCTGAAAGTTTTGTTTGAAGGTAACTCTCGGGCCTATCGCTGAATCGATGTCTATTGAGTGGACCCGGCTTTAACATCGCCGGGTCGCATCTAAGAACTCTTCGCTGGTTTACGCGGCTAAAAGGAGACCGATGAAGGTACTTATCACTGGAGCGACAGGTCTAATCGGTCGCCGGTTGGCGTCCCGGTACGACCGGCCCGCGCTTAGTTCGCGCTCTCCGACCACTCTCAAGACAGAGCGTTCTGACTGCGAGGTGTACACGTGGCCCATGAACGGAGAGACCTCGGCGCCTTTAGAGCCTCTTGACGCCGTGTTTCATTTAGCCGGTGAGCCGGTCGCTGGCGCCCGTTGGTCGGCCTCCCGGATGTAGCGAATTCGCGATAGTCGCGTGGATGGCACTCGGGGCCTCGTTGATTGGATCGGCGCTCAAGCTCATCGGCCCAAGGTCTTGGTCTGTGCGTCTGCCATTGGATTCTATGGAGACCGAGGGGATGAGGTGCTGAGTGAGGGCAGCGAGGTGGGTGAAGGGTTTCTCGCCCAGGTCTGCGCAGATTGGGAGGCTGAGGCGCTCCGAGCCCGCACCTACGGTGTGAGGGTCGTCTGTGTGCGGATCGGTATCGTCTTGAGCCGAGAGGGCGGGGCGCTCGCGGAGATGTTGACGCCCTTCAAGCTCGGGGTCGGCGGACCTCTTGGAAGCGGTCGTCAATGGATGTCCTGGATCCACATCGACGACGTGACGAACCTCTTGACTCATGCCGCTGAATCCGAGCTCGAGGGACCGGTAAACGGAGTGAGCCCTGAGCCGATCACCAATCGAGACTTTTCGAGGGCGCTGGCCTCTGTACTTCATCGACCATCCATGATTCGGGCTCCGGCCTTTGCGCTCAAGCTCATGCTGGGGAAGATGAGCGACATTGTCTTGGCATCCCAGCGAGTTAAGCCCGACGCGGCGCAGGGGAGCGGTTTCGAGTATTTGTATACGGACCTGACGGCCGCGATCTCCGCGTGCATGGAGGAGTCATGACAGAGGGGACGACCATTGAGCGCCTTGACCAAGGCTATGTACTCACTCAGAGACAGCTCATCGCCCAACCACTTGAGCGGGTGTGGGCGTTCTTCTCTGCGGCCGAGAACCTCGAGCAGCTCACTCCGAACTTCTTGAGCTTCAAGATCCTCACTCCCTGTCCTATCGAGATGGAGGTTGGTTCGCTCATCGACTATCGAATCTCGCTCTTCGGTGTACCCATGACTTGGCGCACGGAGATCACCGAGTATGTTCCCATGGAGCGCTTCGCGGACAATCAACTTAAGGGGCCCTATGGCCGTTGGTATCACACGCACACCTTCGAGCGGGTTGAGGGTGGAACCATGATGGTGGACCGCGTCGAGTACCGAGTGCCGATGGGCGGTCTGGGACGGCTCGCCCATGGGCTCTTCGTTGGCCGTACCCTTCGCAAGATCTTTGGATATCGGCGCAGCGCCGTCGACTCAATCTTTGGAGAGAGTTAGGGCGGACCCACCAGGGGCGCTGAGTGGACGTCATGGGTGCACCGGGTCGTCAACTCCCTGAGAGTGGGGTGGCGATCTAGGCAGGAGATCAAAGTGCTGGTGTTTTGGCCTTTATGGCGGATAAGGTCCGCCTCCCATGAGACGACAGGACTTCCATTTCGACCTGCCTGACTCGCTGATCGCCCAGCGCCCGGCCGAGGACCGCGAGGCGAGCTTGCTCATGAACGTACCTCGCGAGGGGACGCCCTCCGTTTCCACCTTCGAGACGATCCTTGATTCGTTCTCCGGTGATGAGGTGCTCATCGTCAACGACACCCGCGTTGTGCCTGCCCGAATCCGCGGTCATAAGGAGACAGGAGGAGCTGTAGAGCTCTTCTTTGTAGAAGACCTGGGTGATGGACGCATCAAGGCGATGCTCCGCGGTAAGAGGCTACGTGACGGTGGCCGTCTCATCCTCCCCGAAGGACAGGCCGTTATCCATGGAGACAGCTCGGACGGGGTCTTTGAACTCTCATTAGAGGGCGTCGATGAGCTCTGGTCGTGGTTAGAACGCCACGGAGAGGTGCCGCTGCCTCCCTATATTAACCGAACCCCCGACCAGGCAGACCAAGAGCGCTATCAGACGGTCTTTGCCCGTGAGCGCGGCGCGGTCGCGGCGCCGACGGCTGGGCTACACTTTACCGATGAGCTTCTTGAGCGGCTCGCGGAGAAAGGGGTTCAGGTCTGTACGGTGACCCTCCACGTCGGTCTCGGTACCTTCATGCCGATGCGAGTCGACTCGGTGACAGAGCACTCGATGCACACCGAGCGGTACTCGGTCCCCGAAGAGACCCGGCGCGCAATCGCCTCTGGCCGTCCTGTGGTCGCGGTCGGGACGACGGTCGTCCGTGCACTCGAGAGCTACGCGCTGCGACCGAACGCATCCGCGACGGACATCTTTATCTATCCTGGCTATCAATTTCGCGTTGTAGATGGCTTGATCACGAACTTTCATTTACCTGAGAGCACATTGTTGATGCTCGTCTCAGCCTTCGCGGGTACTCAGCGTGTCTTAGATGCCTATGCCCAGGCGGTGGACGCTGGGATGAGGTTCTTCAGTTACGGAGACGCAATGCTACTGCGTCGAGAGGGAGGACAGTGGACCTAGATTTCCGATTAGAGGCGAGTTGCGATGACACCGAGGCCCGGCTCGGGCGCTTCCAGACCGCCCATGGTGAGGTGGAGACGCCTATCTTTAT
>CALELH010000826.1 GCA_937902595.1 uncultured Myxococcales bacterium | reverse complement strand
GCTGAAGGCGGCGCGGGCGGAGCTGGCGCTGAAGGTGGCGCCGGTGGCGCGGGCGCTGAAGGTGGCGCCGGTGGTGCGGGCGCTGAAGGTGGCGCTGGTGGCGCTGGTGGCGCGGGCGCTGAAGGTGGCGCCGGTGGCGCTGGTGGCGCGGGCGCAGCTGGTGGCGCCGGTGGTGCTGGTGGTGCGGGCGCAGCGGGTGGCGCTGGTGGCGCGGGCGCAGCGGGTGGTGCCGGTGGTGCCGGTGGTGGCCCTGATGGCCGCGCCTGCGGTGAAGATGAATTCATGCCCTGTGGCGGTGACCCAACTGGAACCTGGTCCTTCGTCAACGTCTGCTCTGATCTAGGCGACCCACCGGAGCCCCCGGAGTTTTGCCCGAACGGCGTCTTCGACGCAGACATGATGCCGAGCGGCACCCTGACCCTTAATATGGACGGCACCATCCTCTTGCAGGTCACCTTCAACATGGAGTTCACGCTCACCATGCCGGCTGAGTGCCTCGCCGGTGGTCCGACCTGCCAAGAGTTCCAGGACGGCGTAAATAATGAGCCAGGGGATGGACCCGGTGGTTGGGTCTGCAACACAGACGCCGACAACGGTGCGTGCGTTTGCTCAGCGTCCCAGGTCGAGATGAATCCCGCTCAGATGGGTACCTGGGAGCGGCTACGAGGCAACAACATCCTGACAAACTTCATGGATGAGGACGGCGAAGAGACCATCGACATCTGCGTTGAAGATGACACGCTGACCATGAGGCCGCCAGCCGACGAAGATGGCCCTGGGCCAATCTTCCTGCTCGTCCGACAAGAGTAGATACGTCCTGTCCGACCAGAGGCGCTGTTCCAGCGCGCCGGTCCGTCAGTGTCGCCATCAGGTGATCTTGGCGGTCCGGCCCTCTCCATATATCCATTCAAGTATTTGGCGCCCGGCGGTCCTACTGGAGGGTGTTAATTTTCATCCACAGATTGCCTGCATGAATCAGGAAGTTCGTCGGCGCCAGGGTAAAGCTCTGGTCGACCTTGAAGACGCCTCCAGTCCACTTATCTTCCCCAACCTGTACCCGACTCTCTCCCCTCAGGATGTACTTCGCCCCATCTTCGAGCATCAGGAGTTTTATGGTCAGTGGGCTCACATCAGACGTGCAGTCCACCACGTAGGCGAAGCTCGCCTCCCCCACCCCATCGGCGTCTAGATCTGTAATCACAAATGAGGCCTTCAAGAAGCGAACAGCGAGGTCGAACCCACAGCTCTCATAGCGATCTCGAACGACTCGCTTGCGGACCGGCGACCCACCGGTTTTGGGGGAGAGATAATGCGTCGCGTAGAGCGCCCGTCCAGGGCCCTCATCACCGAGCGTATCTTTGGTTGGCCGCTGAACACCAGTCGGCTTGCGACTAAACAGCACCACGTTCTCGCCCAAGGTGTCACGCCATCGTAGACCGTCGGTCACCGCCCCCTCGACCTCCATCCCCGGGCGAGGCGCGCTGAGATCGAAGGGGAGGCGGTCAAGAGACGTCGCCTTAGCCGCTGGGGGCTTCAGCGTGATCACCTTATCCCTGAGCGCCTCGGGGGAGATCATCTTCCGATCACCAGAGGTGCTCTTTTGCTCGGGAGCGGAGACCTTCTTCTCTTCATTCTTAGACGTGCATGCGAGGAGCCCAGCCGAGAGACCGATCACGAGAAGGAGTGTGTGTGTATTCATGGGTCTATAAGACGCGGAACGTCTCCTGATTGAAAGACCAAAATCTGAAGACTCTCGGTCAGAAAATCATCGAGATGACGTCTATCATGAGCACAGCCATCGCTTCGCAGGGCAGATCGAAGTCAAGCGGGACTCCAGTTCTGTATTGCCGCGCGTTCGACGATGTTCTATTCGATGATCCCTCATTATCCGTAATGGATAAGAGAGAACAGTATCTGTGGCCGCTCGACTCGATCGAGTCTAGCGATGGAGGTCCTGATGTCCGACAGTCCCCTTATCGATATGAGTGAGATTACGAAGCTCGTCAGCGAGATGAACGTAGACCGCGCCTCACCTGTGCCGCTCTCCGTACAGAAGGCGTCGCTACTCGCCCGACGGCTGCTGTCCCGAGCCTCCGAGCTCCAGACTCCCCAGGAGCGGCGACAACAACACGAACTCGAACGAATGATGAACAGCGGCAGCGATAAGTCGACGTTGATTCAAATGACCGACCAAGCCTTCCGCTCCGAACGCGCGGCTCGCTCAGCTGAGCAGTTGACGCACATCCTCGATGTCCAAGGCGTCCCCCGCTTCTTCAGTACCTTTGATCGAGCGATGCTCAAGGGGTTCCAATCCTTTGGCGCCTACCTACCCGGCGTGTCGATTCCTCTCGTTAAGGACAAGATGCGAGCGGAGACCGCAAACGTCGTGCTGCCCGCCGAACCAGAGTTGCTCCAAGGGCACCTGGCTGAGCGTCGCCAACACGGCGTACGCATGAACGTGAACTACCTTGGTGAGGCCCTGTTGGGCGAACAAGACGCGCAGAGACGATTAGAGTCCTACCTCGCCGCCCTCCAGCTCCCTGAGATAGAGGTCATCTCAGTCAAGGTCAGCACCATCTATTCGCAGATCTCGTCTATCGCTCACCACCGCGCAGTCCAAATCCTATCAGACCGTATGGAGCTCCTATATCGAGCAGCCGCGAGAGCACGGTTTACCCGTTCCGATGGAATCGAGGTGCCCAAGTTCGTGTATCTGGACATGGAGGAGTACCGAGACCTCTCCATCACCGTCGACACCTTCATTGAGACTCTAGACAGACCCGGTCTCGAGCACGTTGGAGCAGGCATCGCTCTCCAAGCGTATGTCCCCGACTCAGCCGCAGTACAGAAGAGGATTACCGAGTGGGGCCGCAAGCGCGTCGCTGCAGGAGGCGCGCCCGTGACGATTCGGATCGTCAAGGGCGCTAATATGGAGATGGAGCGCGTAGAAGCTTCGGTAGAAGGATGGCCTCAAGCGCCGTTTATGGAAAAAGTAGACACCGACGCCTGCTACAAGCTCATGATCGAATATGGTCTCAGACCCGAGAACGCAGACGCGGTCAAGATCGGCGTGGCCTCCCACAACCTCTTCGACCTCAGCTATGCGTTGGTGCTCACCGTAGAGCGACAGGTTAGCGCGCATGTTCAGTTTGAGATGCTCGAAGGTATGGCGAACCACCAGCGACGCGCGCTGTCCGAGCTCGCACCAAACATTTTGCTGTACGCCCCAGCGACGCGACGAGAAGACTTCGTGAACGCCATCGGATATCTCATCCGGAGACTCGATGAGAACACGGGGGATGACAACTTCCTGCGGCACACCTTCAAGCTCGAGATCGGGAGTGAGGAGTGGGAGAGTCTCGAGCGAGACTTCATTGAGTGCTTCGACCGAATCGAGCGCTTGAACTTAGTCCCGCGTCGCACCCAGGACCGTCGCTCACCTCCACAGGAGGGCGGCTCTCTGACCCGCGCAGAGTTCGTCAACGAGCCAGACACCGACTTCGCCCTGCCTCAAAACATCGAATGGGCCCAAGGGATCCTGGCGCGTTGGCGTGGAAGACACGGCGAGAACGCGCCTCGAATCCCACTCTATGTCGCGGGTCAAGAGGTCTTGGGAGAGCGAGATGTTCGTGAATGTCTAGACCCGTCCCGTCCCGGGCTCG
>CALELH010000825.1 GCA_937902595.1 uncultured Myxococcales bacterium | reverse complement strand
TCCTAGACGGAAACGAAGGTGGTATCGCCGGACCGGACGGCCCTGAAGGAGGCACCAGTCCTGCCGACTTCGACAGCGACCGCGATGGCCTTGGCGACGGACAAGAGAGTGGCCTGGTTACTCCCGAAGAGAGTCCAAACGGAGCGGAAGATACCGCCCAAGACGCCTTCGTCCCAGATGATGCCCCGGAGACTCGAACTGACCCTCTCGATCCAGACACGGATGGGGATGGCCTTAAAGATGGCGCAGAGGACGCCGACAGGGACGGCCGCCAGGACATAAATGAAACCTCACCCAACGTCTACGACACGGATAATGACGGCATGGATGACGGCTGGGAGACCAAGTACAGCACGCCGTCTGAGTGCGATGACCAGGTGGTCACGTTCCTAAGCCCCTTGGATCCAAGGGACGCCCTCCTTGATGCCGATGACGACGGATTAACCAGCCTACGGGAATACCAACTCCTCGTCGTCGAGGATGACGAGGTCATCTCCGAGGCGACGAACCCATGTGACCCCGACACCGATGACGATCTCCTAGAAGACGGGGTAGAGGTCAATGGGCAGTACGGACCAGGGCCCACGTCCCCGACGAACCCAGACACCGATAATGACGGCCTGCTCGACGGCCAGGAAGACAGAAACCAGGACGGGCGCTGGTCCCCAGAGAATGAGACGAACCCCCTCATTCGTGACACAGACAGCGACGGTCTCTTAGATGGCCAGGAGGACGGCGACGGTGACGGAGAGGTCGGCGGCGACGAGTCGGACCCACTCAACCGTGACACCGACGGTGATGGACTGGCCGACGGCAGAGAGGTCAACACTGCAGGCACGAGCCCCATACAGTTGGACTCCGATGGTGATGGCTTAGGCGACGGTCTGGAGCTAGGTGTGTTTGGAGACCAGGACCCGAACACGGTCACGAACCCGACAGCCGTCGACACCGATCAAGACGGAATCCCAGACGGCGTCGAGGACGTCAACCAAAATGGTCGCGTAGATGACAGTGAATCAGATCCGCGGAGACCGGACACCGACGGCGACGGGCTCGGGGACGCGAGAGAGGACTCAAATCGAAACGGGCTCTTCGAGCGGGCGCTTGGTGAGACCGACCCGACGGACAGGGATACGGACGATGGCGGTGTTCCCGATGGCATTGAGGTGGGAATCAACGGCACTGACCCCTTAGACCCGACGGACGACTTCTCGGGCGACAGTGACGGAGATGGCGTCAATGATGACACCGAGGGCGAGATGGGTACGGACCCCATGAACGCGGACAGTGATGGGGACACTATCAGCGACGCGGACGAGCTGGGCGTCAACCCTGACACCCCAAGAGACACAGACCGCGACGGGACCATCGACGCCCTGGACCTCGATTCGGATAATGACCAGATCCCCGATGCGGCCGAGGCCGGCGATGACGACCTCACCACCCCGCCAATCGACACCGACGGAGATGGTGTTGCGGATTTCCGGGACCTTGATAGCGACAACGGCGGCGTATCAGACGCCATTGAATCTGGGCGCCATGAGACCGACCCGCTCGATCCTGCAGACGATGGCTTGGGGTGGCCTGAGGAGGGCTCACAAGTGAGCGGCGGGCTCGCTGGCTGCTCGGCAAGCGTAACCCAAGCTGCACCGTCGACGGCGCTACTAGCGCTCGCCGGCCTGCTCTTGTATCGGCGACGCAGGGACCGTAGATGACCACAGCGAGACTCATCGTCCTGGTCGCGGCCTGGTTGACCCTGTGGCCAGCTCATGGGGCCGAGCATCCCGACGCCCGCACGACGAGCATCGACGCCACCCCCTATCGCGTCGCCGCGGCGCATCGATATGCGCTCTCCGTAGACACGGCCGATGTCCTTCGCCACCTAGATCTAGTGACCGACGTTGGACTCAGACTGGAGCGTCGCCCGCTTGGCCTACGCGATGTAGACACGGGAGACTGGATCCGCAGCCTCGTCGACTATCGGGACAGCCTCGATCTAAATTTGACCTTGGGACTCTTCGGCCGCGCAGAGATCGCGCTTGGGTTGCCCGTCACCCTTACCCAGTCAGCCTCTCTGCCGGGCAAGGGCTTAGGGCCGGTGGCGAGTGACGGCTATGGCGACACCCTCATCCGCCTAAAAGTGGTCTTACTTGAACAAGACGCTGGCCTCACGGTAGCCCTAGACCTGCCCGTCTCGCTGCCTACTGGCGACGCTGGCGCCTATATGAGCTCAGGCGAGCTTGCCGCGGCGCCGGCCGTGCTCGTCACTCGAACAGAGGGTGGCACACAGGCGACCTTCCGGCTCACATACGTCTACCTACGAGAGGTGTCGATCTTCGATCTCTCTACGGCGCATGAGGTGCGGCCTTCGTTTGGTGTTGTCACCCCGATCGCGGGCGTGTCGAAGGACCTCCGCGTCTCGGCCGAGGTGGTTGGGCGGGTACCAGCGACGACAGATCTTCTCGGTCACGCCCAGCTAGGCGCAAGCTGGGGGGCCGGCCTCTCCTTCCGCCACACCTTCGGCCTCGGTTACGGGCTGTACGCTGGGGGGGCCATGACGGCCTCGTCACAGACGCCGGCAATCCGAGGGGGGCTTCAACTGAGCTACCGGCATGCTTTCGGGGTGCATCCTCCGGTATGCGACTTCCCGGGCGCCTATCTCGCTGACCCTCGGTGCCCACCTGACGACACCGACAAGGACGGGGTCGCCGATCCTGATGATAAGTGCCCGCGCGACCCAGAGGATGTGGACCAGTTTGAGGATGGGGACGGATGCCCAGACCCTGATAATGATGACGACCAGATCCTAGACAGCGCCGACACGTGCCCCAACGAAGCGGAAGACGCGGATGGCTTCCAGGACGAGGATGGCTGCCCCGACTTGGACAATGACAAGGATGGCATCCCTGACGCAGAGGATAAGTGTCCTCAAGAACCAGAGAACCTGAACGGTGTCGCCGATGCAGACGGCTGCCCGGAGCGGGACGCCGACAATGACGGCGTACTCGACACAGAAGACAAGTGCCCTACCCAACCGGAAGACCGTGACGGCTATGAGGACGATGACGGGTGTCCAGATCCGGACAATGACGACGACGGGATCCCCGACGCCGACGACTTGTGCCCGGATCAAAAGGAGAACATCAACGGCAATAAGGACACTGACGGGTGTCCCGATGAGGTTCTCGCCGTCAAGACCGCAAAAGAGATCGCGATCACCGAGGAGATCCACTTTGTTCTTGGCCAGGTTGTCCCAAGGCGACGCAGCCGAAAGGTGCTTAAGGCCATCATCAGGGTACTGCAGAAGCACCCTGCCCTGGTCATTAGAGTCGAGGGGTATACGGACGGTTACGGCGGG
>CALELH010000824.1 GCA_937902595.1 uncultured Myxococcales bacterium | reverse complement strand
CTGGAGGCTTGAGGACGGTTTGGTTGAGCTGGAGGTTGATGGCGACACCCAAAGGGCGATGGTCCGGGGTGATAGCACAGGACGCTCCGAGGTCGCTCGCCTCCCCGATGGTCAATGGGATGCAGTGGGTGCTGGACTCGCTGTAGACGCGCCCGCCATCTCAGTCACGCTGAGACCGGAGGGGGGCTTGCTTAGGCTGCGCCCCATTGGTGGAACGATCGTCATCGACACCCTTCACTTAGCAGACCCCCGCGACGTGGAGTCTGCTCATCGGCCTCCGCCGCCCTGGATAGCCAGCGAAACACTCGAATATTCCCCATGTGTCGATCCTGAGTGCGATGATGGCCTACGGCTCAGCGAGCTGATCTCCGCCCAAGCTACTGAGCGGATCGAGGTCATGCTGACCCCGGGACGATATTCACTTAAGACCCCCATTCGAATCACTCGGTCATGGGTCAGATTGATGGGCGCTAACGCTGATGACCCCCCGTTCCTGTCTTGGGATCCCCCCCCGGGCAGCGGCAGGCGAGGCGCCATAGAGGTTCAGGGCCCCGGACTCGGTGATGAAGCGGCTCCTCTCCACGCTGACCTGGCGTTCGGCGAGCGACGCTTCCTGGTCCAACGAGACCTCCCGGTCGGGACACGCTGGGTTCGAGTGACCATGGATGACTTCGGTGACGTCCCACCGGTCTGCGTCGATGGACGGGACGTTGAGCGGTATCACAGGCATCAACGGCAGCTGGCTCGCGTGTTGTCGATGGATGGTGGCCAAGTCACCCTAGACCGCCCGGTCGCGCTAGACGCGCCTGTGGCCGCGAACCCTAGACTCGTCCCAGTCGAGCTACTTGAAGGGGTCGAGGTGCTCAATCTGGAGATCGTCGCGAACTGTCCAGAGGCGATGGGTGACGGCTTCAGTGAAGCAAGTTGCGCCAACCCTGAGGTGCTCGATGATGATGGGGTCATGATGATCTGGACCGACAGGGCGAGGATCAAGGATGTCACCGGCCGCGCTTTTGGAAAGTTCACGATACAGGTCCGGGATGCCCTGGAGACCCTGGTTCAAGACTGCACGATGGACCATCCATCAGCCTACGGTAGCGGCGGCCAGGGCTACGGAGTTCACCTTATCGGCGCGAGTCGAACCCTGGTGATAGGCGAGCGAGTGACCCACGCGAGACATGGCGTGGTGGTCGATTTCGGCAGCTCAGACAGCCAGATCTTAGACTCGAGCTTCAGTGATATGAATCAAGCGCTGGTGGATGTGCACGGCGAATCATCACGAGATACGTTGATTCGTGGAAACACCATGCGAAACGCGACCATCGGAGTGATCATCGGCGGGGGCGGCCGCGCTGTGCACTGCAATGATGAACCTCGGCACCACGTAGAGCGTAACGAAATCACCGATTGCTCTATCGCCGGCGTATCAGTCTCGGACTATACTCGCGAAGTCACCGTACGATTCAACGAGATGGACTCATGCTCCACCTTCGTTATCGCGACCTTTGGCGCACGAGACATCGACGTCGAGCGCAACATCTTCGGCGACGCGGCGATCACGCCGATCACCGTCGCGCTGACCGATTCAGGAGGCGTTCATGTCCACCAAAACATCTTCACCATCGCTTGCGGCAGTGAAGACGCTTTCCTAGCCCTCGGCGGGGCGGAGGCGCCGACATTCTCAGAAAACCAATTCGAATGCGCACCGCTTTGAAGAATTATTTGAATTAAATCAACAGTCAGACGTCGTACACCTCCGGTGGACTTTTCATGGGTGGTGATGTCTACTGGCGTCTGCTGAGATTTGCTCCGTAAGCAAATCGTCATAATTTTGCGTTCCTTTGTTTGAGTATAGGGAGGGGGAATCGATGAACAGTCCACTTCGGATTGGGTTACTCACGGTGTGCGTGGCCGCCGGGCTGATTGGGGGCGACGCGGTCGCTCAGAAGGCTAAGTACAACCCCTTCACCCTGATGAAGAGCCTCAAGAAAGAGAAGAAGAAATCCGGGGCTCGAGGCTCTCGTGGGCCTAAGCGGATCCGTGAGGGTGCCTTCAAAATCATCAAGAATAAGACGATCTCCATGGCCGGTGGGAAATCGTTAAAGCTCTCGGATGTCATCAAGGCAAACTTTGGTGCCTCTCAGAAGAAAGAGGGAGCGCGAGGCGCGAAGAGCGCCACGAGTCGAGGACTGTACGTAAAGCCAGCGGTCGAAGAACACGCGGTAGAGACCAAAGACAGCTTTGTCGTCTCTAGGCGTACGACCTACGTGGTCACTAACCCTAGTAAGCACGGAGTTAAAGGGCATAGGGCTAAGAAGGGTTCCCGCGGGGGCCGCGCAAAAAAGCGGGTTAAGAAGGGGCAGTTCAAGCTCAACAAGG
>CALELH010000823.1 GCA_937902595.1 uncultured Myxococcales bacterium | reverse complement strand
GGTCAGTTGGTCGTTGCATACCGAGACGCTAACGCTCTGTGGTGGGCGACTCGGCAGGGTGAAGACCAATGGCAGACTCAGCGAATCGACGCACCTGGCAGTTCGGCTGGCCATGATCTCGAGTTGTTGGTCCATGGCGGTGTGCCCTATATCGCTCACACAGACCCAGAGTTGGGCCGTCTCCGCATCACCTATCAAATCAATGGAGCGTGGCGCACCGTAGTCGTGATGGCCGACCGCGCTATCGGCTATCGACCAAGACTCACCATCTTAGGTCAGCGGTTATACGTGATTCATGGAGAGCGGCCACTGCTCCCCGATCGAGGAGGGGACTCATCTCTGCTCTTTACGGAGCTCCGCCTGCCAGACATGGACCAAGAGGAGACAATGCAATTGTCCATCGCCGGTCAGGGTGGAGGTCAGGCGCTTATGCCCTACGGTGATGGCCTACTCGCGCTCAGCAGAATTCGTTTACGCGACGCTGTCTTTGGCGATCAGGACGGCCTTGAGTTCCGAAAGGTCGTGGTCGGCAGTACGGTTAACCCCCTCGAGATTCATGGCCTCGCTCAGAGACGTCACACCTTCACTCGGCTGCGATTGGCCCCAGACCCGTTTGGTCTCCCCATCGTCGGCTTCGTGGATGAAGGCGGCTCAATCCGTGGAGATCCGGGCTTTGGTCGGGTGTGCTTTTATCGCCCAAATGACGGTGATGGAGACCACATTCCCGACGTCAGCGAGCTAGAGCTAGGGACAGATCCAGACCGGGCGGACAGCGACGGTGATGGAAGGACAGATGGTCAAGAGGTCCTCCATGATGGTACAGACCCTTTGCGCCGATGATGGAGCGCTGTCGAAATTCATCTGAGTGATGCCAAAGGAGCAAGAGGATCATGTCGAGCCCAGCGTTGATCGATAGCCACGCGCATCTCGACTTTGACCGCTTCGACGAGGATCGACTTGAGGTCCTCGCCCGAGCGCAGGCTGCTCACGTCGACACCATCATCTCCATCGGTATTGATGTGGCGAGCTCTCTGAACGCAAACAAGCTCGCTACCGAACATGACATGATCTTCTCGACCGCGGGGATTCACCCTCACCAGGCTGAGGCTTTCCAGGACACCGACTGGGGCCAATTAGAGGCGCTGTGGGCCCAGGATAAGGTGAGAGGGGTCGGCGAGACCGGTCTCGATTACTATTATGATTATGCCGACCAAGCGCGACAGCGAACGCTGTTTCGGCGGCATCTAGAGGCGGCGGGGACTGTGGGTTTACCGGTCATCGTGCATATCCGAGATGCCTTCGATGACGCCTTCGCCCTCCTCGCTGAGGTGGGCGTTCCAGCGGGCGGCATTGTCCATTGCTTCACAGGGGGGCCGGAGGAGTGCGCGCGGGCATTAGACCTCGGGATGTACATCTCCCTATCGGGTATAGTGACCTTCAAGAGCGCGAAGGGCCTCCGCGAAGCGGTCTCTATGATTCCGTTGGAGCGTTTGTTAGTGGAGACTGACTCACCATTCCTCGCGCCTGTCCCTCACCGTGGAAAGAGAAATGAACCGGCCTTCGTCGTTGAGACAACTAAGGTTGTCGCTGAGTTGCGCGGTCAGAGCTTCGAGGAGATCGCCAGGGCTGCTCGAGAGAACACGATCCAGGTCTTCGGCTTGCCACTGCAGGCTTAGAGAGCTGGCTTAAGAGAACAGAGGCCAGAGCGCCGACATCTGCGTCCGCTGCAGACGTCGCTACTCGATGGTGCAGTCGTCGGCGCAGCCATCGCCGTTGGCGTTATTCTCGTCATCGCATTCTTCGCCGAGCTCGACGATCCCGTTTCCACAGGTTGGTTCTTGAGTAAACTCATACGCACCGACGTCCTTCTGGAGACCGCTCGGTCGTGGGAATCCATCAAAGTCACCGGTTACGTCGTACTCGGGGGGCCAACTGGCGATGTCGAGCTCGCTGCTGCCAAAGATGAGCTCAATCCAATCGGGGAAACCGTCCTCATCCGTGTCGCTGAATGTGTCCACGGTACAGAGGTTGTCCTCACAGATATAAGCAGAGAGGTTCCACTTCGGATCCCGCGCGTTCCGCGCGATGCATTCGAAGTCACCACCACAGTCCACCCTTCCCCCTAGCGGATCCGGAGTCACGCTCGGTGGTGGTACAGGCACGGGCCATGGTGAGGCCATGTCTACCGCCGTCGAGTTGACGTTCGAGATGCTCAGGTCATTGCCGTCGACATTTGAGAGTAGCGGGTTCAAGCCGCCCACATTGTCGCTCGCCCAAGACTCAGCGTTGAGGGTGATCACGTTACTGTGTGGGCTACGTCCATCCACAAAGACAACGTTTCCGGCAGGCTCGAAGAACAAGTTGTTATGCACTGAGCTGCCGCCTTGCTCATCTCGGTGTACGTAGACGCTCGCGCCTCGTCGGACGGCGGCATTTGATGTCTTACTGTTGAAGGCGAAGACATTGTTGGCGATGATCGCTGGCCCCTGTGCTCCTTGGCCAACGACAATCTGATAGTTCACATTTCCGGCAAAGGTTGAGTAGAACACCGAGCCAAGGCCACCACTGTGAAAGAAGACGCCACCGCCATCATTATCAACGAAGGTGCTGTTTCGAACGTTCAACTCGGCGTTGCTCGCCCGAATCAATCCGTACCCATCCTGAGTGATGTTATTGTCCTCGAAGTGGCTGCGGTCCACGGTCACCGATGAGTTAGTAGCCAGGAAGAGACCCCGAGCGCCTAGGCCGACTGAGCTTCGAACGAGCACCTGATCCATGAAGACATCAGAGTCATCGAAGCGACCGGCTGGATACCCAGGAGTTGATTTAATCTTGAGGAAGGTGACCCCCTGTACACGTAGACTCGTCCGGCCTTGACTCTCCACATAGCGATCGTTCGCTCCGAGCTCCAGAGTTGAATCATTGCCTTGACCACCGCGCAGCAGAGTTAAGTTCGCTAAGAGGTTACGCGACCCGCGAGCATCCCAATTGGGCTGGGCCGAGAGGAACGCATAGTTCGGGTTATTGGGGTCCATACAGCGCGGGTTATCAGGCTCGAAGCAGGTGTTGGCTTCGTCTTGGAACTCACGGTCAGCCATGTCGACGGCCTCCACGAGAGTACCGGAGTCATTCCTCGCGTCGATATTACACGCCGGGTTCCCGTTCTCTTGAATGAAGCAGGTACGACTTCCACCATCGACGATGATGTGATCGGCGTCACCGAGACCGACGACCTGAATCTTGTCACGCATCTTAATAGGGAAGTCTTCGCGCTCCGCTTCGGGCAGGCTGCATGTGCCCGCGTTACAGACGAGACTTGGCTCGCAGACACACTCGGTGCAGCGCTCGGTCGTATTGGGGTTGTTATCCGTCTCACACGCTATGGTGTGATTGACGCAGAGATCATTGGTGGGGTCCCCATCATTATTACCATCACATTGGGTGGCGTTGACCCACTGATCAGACGCATAGCGTCCAGGCAGGACGTAGATGCGCGCCGCGTAGCTGCTTGCGTCGATCCCTCCGTCAACGAAGAGACGATTCGCGAAGCGAAGTGATCGCCAAGGGCTGGCTTGGCTTCCGTCTCCATTGGTGTTTGAACCGTTCGTCTCGTCTACGTAGAAGGTCTGAAAACAAGCGCCCGCGACGCAGGCTGCGTTCGGATACTCCTGGCCCTCAACCTGAGGGTCGGGGTCTCTGCAATCACGTCCACAGGTGCCACAGTTGGTGACATCGGAGAGCTTATCAAACCCATTGTCGATGATCCCATCGCAGTCGTTGTCTCGATTGTCGCAGACCTCCTCAACGTTTAAGTCATCACTACAGAACAGCCCACCCGTCTCAGGATTACAGGCCAGCGTCCCCGTGGCGCAGAGGTCTTCATCTTCGTCACTGTCGCAGGCGTCTCCGAGCGTTGGAAAGGCCTCGTCGATGGAGCCATCACAATCGTTATCGACGAAGTCGCAGGTCTCCGGTGCGGGCGCGACATCGGCGAAACACAAGAGGAAGCCACCTGCACACTGGGTGTGCCCATCTCGGCAGGCGCCGAGGTCTTGCGTTTGGCAAACAACCCCGCCACCAGGATTGTCTTCATCGATCTGGTTATCGCAGTCGTTGTCCTGTCCATCACAGATCTCATCACGCTCACCAGGGACCGCGTCAGCGACACAGCTGAGCTCCCCCTCGGAGCAGTTCATGATTCCGATGGAGCAGACGCCAGGGTTATTGACCGGACAGGCGGCGCCACCCTCTGGGTTGCCCTCGTCCATCTCACCATCACAGTCGTCATCGATGAGGTTACAGAGTTCGTCAGGAAGGGCCTCTAGCGGCTCAGCGTTGCAGCCTGCGCTCCCATCCTCCCGACAGACGATCGCACCCCGAGATTGGCACCGGCCAACACCCGCTTCGCAGAGAGCGCCTAGGTTGAAATCTTCGTCCGTCGACCCATCGCAGTCGTCATCATCTCCGTTACACAGCTCGAACTGAGGAATACCGGCCTCGGCGTTGCACTCCGTTCCGTCTTCGGCTGCGTTACAGATCATGTTCCCAGAAGCGCGACAGACGCCGACACCGCGGACGCAGGCGTCTCCCACGTTATAGTCTTCGTCAAGCTCTCCGTCGCAGTCGTCGTCGATGGCGTTGCAGGTCTCGGCCTGTGGCTCATCGATACGATCGCAGACGAGTCGGCCCATACGACAGTTGCGTAGACCTGTGGAGCATCGTCCGTCTTGTCCGGTCTGACACTCACCACCGGATTCAGGGTTGTTCTCATCAGCCCGGCCATCGCAGTCATCATCAAGACCGTTGCAGATCTCTACGGCGACCAGGCCCTCTTCTCCCTCACAGATAATGTCTAATCCATCCGGAGCACACGCGGTAACGCCCGGAGCTTCACACGCTCCTTGTCCCACCGTGCACGGCTGCTGTAGCGCAAAGTCTTCATCTGACAATCCATCGCAGTCATTATCGATCGTGTCGCAACGCTCCGGGGAGGCGTTGCCAGCCAACGCCGAGCACGCGAGTTCGTTTCCAATGCACAGCCGGGTTCCGTCTCGACGGCAGGCGCCGACTCCAGCTGAACACGCGTCACCTCTTCCGGCGACGTCGTCGACGAGGTCGTTACAGTCATCATCGACGTTGTTACAGATCTCAGCGGCGGGCTCGTTGACGCCCTGACATTCGATGGCGCCCTCGACGCAGACCGTATTACCGAGGAGACACCGACCGGGCCGGTCCGTCTCACATGCGATACCGCCACCCGGGTTGCCCTCGTCAATGGTTCCGTCGCAGTCGTCATCGAGACCATTGCACAGCTCTGCGCTCGGATCGGCCGCCTGCGCTGTGCAGACCAGACCCACACCGATGGTACACTCTTGGGTGCCCGCTCGCTCACACTCTCCGACGCCCGCAGAGCACGCTTCGCCACGCCCGACGACGTCGTCGACGATCTCGTTGCAATCATCATCGACGTCGTTACAGACCTCGGGGATCCCTGCAGCGTTTGGCTGGCAGATGATCGCGCCACCAACACAGGTCTCGATCCCCTCGCCACATCGGCCAGGCCGCTGGGTGTCGCAGATGCCTCCGCCGCCAGGGTTACCCTCGTCGACCACACCATCGCAGTCATTATCGAGACCGTCACACAGCTCATCACCTGCTGGCGCTCCTGGCTCTACGCTGCAGCTGACCGTGCCGTCTCCGTTCGGGTTGCAGCGATTGATGCCCTGACGCTCGCAGAGCCCACGCCCCACGCTGCACTCATCGCCCAGGCCAAGGCCCTCATCGATGGTCATATCGCAGTCGTCATCGGCTTCGTTACAGGTCTCATTGCCCGGCATCCCAGGCTCACCCATGCAGCCAGCTTCGCCCATGGCGTTGCAGGCGACAATACCAGGGCGGGTACAGGCGCCGATACCGACGGTACATTCAGCCATTAACTGAAAACCCTCATCGGTGTTGCCGTCACAGTCGTTGTCCAAGCCATCACAGGTCTCGTCCGCTGGCTCTCCCGCCTCTCCGTCACATACGATCTCGGTGCCGTTCATGGCACAGATGGTGGTGCCGCCTCGCCGGCAGAGTCCTTCGCCTACCTGGCAGGCCATATCGAGGTCGAAGGTCTCATCAGCTCGACCATCACAGTCGTTATCCGCCGTATCGCACCGCTCCGCATTACCAGGAAAGTTTTGGGGGTCCATGTCGTCACAGTCGTCACACACACCAGAACCGTCTCCATCTTCATCGACGGAGCAGTCGGTCTCGGGACGGCAATAGGGAATACCCTCATCAATGTTGCAGTAGACGCGGCCTGTTCGCTCGAAACCACGATCATCGGTGTACTTGCATGTCTGGCCAAGACGATAGACTTCGTCTACCAGGCCGTCACAATCGTTGTCTTGCTCATCACAGAGCTCTTCACCTGGCTCTACGCTTCCGAGGCACTGGCCGGACCACAGTCCATTTTCGGTACATGCCTCGGTTCCAATTTGACAGAGGCCTTCATCGCTACCACAGGGCCTGGTCTCGTC
>CALELH010000822.1 GCA_937902595.1 uncultured Myxococcales bacterium | reverse complement strand
CCGTTGCGACTGAGGGTCGCCGACCCCATCGGGGGATGGGCTGATGGATTGGGTCGGTATCGCCGACAGCGGTCGCGCTGAAGCCGACGTGCCACCGGGTCCGATCTCGCTGCTCGAAAGCTCATCGAGGGCCTGCACGAGTGCTTGGCCATCGGCTGGCCTGAGCTCTGGATCAAGCTGGACGCACTCGTCCACAAAGCGCATAAGCGCCTCGTCTAGTCCGCTCTTAAGAGAGGCGATGGGCGCCACTCCTTTATCTAGGAGAACGGCGAAGAGCTCGGGTTGACTCGTACCTGGATTTGCGCGCACGCCAGACAGCATCTCGTAGAGCACACAGCCAAAGGCGAAAACGTCCATGCGCGGATCTGGCTGTTGGCCACGAAGTTGTTCAGGAGACATATACTGAAAAGTGCCGATGGCGATGCCTGTTTGAGTCCTGACATCAGCGTTGTCCATCTTGACCAGACCGAAGTCGAGCAGCTTAACAAAGTCGCTGTCATCTCCACGCTCAATCAACATGACGTTATCTGGCTTTAGGTCCCGGTGAATCATCCCAGAGCGATGGGCGCAGGCGAGCGCTTCAGCGATTTGACGAGCGATCTTTAACGCCCTTGAGTGGTCCATAGCGCCATCTTGGAGTGACTCCGTGAGCGTCTCACCCTTGAGCAACTCCATGACTAAGAAAGGCTGTCCATCTTCAGACTCTCCTACGTCGAAGACCCGCACCACGTGATGGGTTTCGTCGCTGAGCGTCATGGACGCTCGGGCCTCTTGGGTCAGGCGTCCTCCTAAGCTGATGCGCTGTTCATCACTGAGCTCATCGGGCAGGCTCAGCAGCTTGATAGCGCGATCGGCGCTGAGGCGCGTATCCGTCGCGGAGAAGACCCGGCCCATGCCCCCGCTCCCAATGGCTTTCTTAAGTTGGAATCTTCCCTTGGCTAAGGTCTCTGGAGTCGACACAGGTTCGCCACAAGATGCACAAAATGTAGCTCCGTCTCGCGGCGCCTCAACGCCACATGAAGGGCAGCGTCTCTGGTTGGAATCTGAGTGCAAAGGTGGAGGCTCCTTTAGGGAGGCTGAGCTGAGCTAATTATCTTACAGTCATATCATGATTCAATGTGGTATTCGGCGCCAGTAGACAACATCATCTATGAAGTTCAGTCCCTCTTGTCATCACGCATAGATTTCGTAAAGCTCGCTCAATATTCAGGTCAGAGGCACTTCATTGAATCATCTCTCATTTGAGATTTTAGAGGCTGAGGCGGGTAGCGCTCACCGGACGGCGTTTCTCTTACATGGGATCCTTGGTTCCCGCAGGAACTGGGCGTCCATGGGCAGGCGGCTCGCCAAGTCATATCCTGATTGGCGGTTTGTCCTCATCGACCTGCGAGGGCATGGTGACTCTCACGGTCTTATAGGGCCGCACACCATCGAGTCATGTGCCGATGATCTGATCAGCCTCTGTAGTGAGATCGGCCACACCCCCTCGCTGGTCATTGGACATTCGTTTGGTGGCAAAGTGGCGTTAGCTTACGGGCGACGGCAACCAGAGGCTCTGCAGGCGATCTGGAGTTTAGATTCTCCCCCAGGAGTAGACACCATTGCCTCGGGGATCAGCATTGATCGCGTCATTGACACCGCTCGATCCGCCCCGACTCCGTTGTCGCACCGCTTGGCGGCGGTCCCTCATTTTGAGGAGGCCGGGTATGATCGAAGTGTGGCATCATGGATGACGACGAACCTTAAGCGCTCTGGAGATGGCTTCGTCTGGCGTTTCGACCTGGACGTCATAGAAGAGCTTCTGAACGATTATCGACAGGACTCACTGTGGTCGTTTCTCGAGGACCCAGACCGTCGCGTTACGGTCAACTTTCTACTCGCAGGACGCACCACCTGGTGGCGTGGCCCCGTGCAGGACCGTTTGATGGCGCTGGATCGGTCTTTCGTCCATGAGTTATCAGAGGCGGGCCACTGGGTGCACATCGATGACCCTGACGGTCTCGTTCAGGCTTTGAGTACGAGCCTTTGACCCCGTCGCGGAGCCCAGGTGTGCGCCCTTGGTGATCAAGTCGCTGATTCCAAAAACAATCGGTGACATAGAGGCTCAGACCGTTCATTATCGCTGCCGTTTTGAACAGATGAGGTGACAGACCGTGCACCCCCTTGCCCTAAAGACGAATGAACAACTTCCTGAGCGCGTTATGGCGATGCTCTCCCAGCGTGGTCGAAGCGCATATTTTCCGAGCGCCGGCATACTGGGTCAGAGCGCAGAGGCGAAGGGGGCTGCCATCAACGCGACCATCGGGATCGCGTTAGATGACTCCGGCGATCCTATGCATCTACCTGGTCTAAAAGATGTGATCGGTGTGGAGGCAAAAGACGCGTTCCCCTATGCGCCGAGCTATGGGAAGCCAGCGCTGCGTGACCAATGGCTCCTGATGATGAAGGGGAAGAACCCATCGCTGTCGGAGATACAGACGAGCCGTCCTGTGGTGACAAACGCGCTGACTCATGGGCTGTCCGTCGCTGCATCGCTCTTCGCGGACCCGGGGGACACCTTGATTACTCCGGATCGATTTTGGGGCAATTATCGCCTCATCTTTGAGCATGGTTTTGGAGCTCAGATCGACACATATCCGACCTTCTCAGGTTCCGGATATAACGTCTCAGGTTTACGGGAAAAACTTCTAGATGGGGCACCTGGTAAGCGTCTGGTCTCCCTCAACTTCCCAAATAATCCGACCGGATACACCTGCACTCCGGGCGAGGGGGAGGCGATTCGGGATGTGTTGATTGAGGCGGCTGAGGCGGGGAATGACGTGGTCGTGCTCATCGATGATGCCTATTTTGGCCTCGTCTATGAGCCTGGGATAATGACCGAGTCCATCTTCAGCCTCCTCGCTGATGCACATCCTGGCATTTTGGCGGTGAAGATCGATGGTGCCACTAAAGAAGACTTCGCCTGGGGGTATCGAGTGGGCTTCCTGACCTTTGGTTATGGCGGATCAACGGGTCCGGCTCTCGCGGCGTTGGAAGACAAGACCGCTGGGACCGTTCGAGGCTCAATATCCAACGCGGCCCACGTCTCGCAGTCCATGCTTCTGACCGCGTATCAATCACCTGATTATGACAAGTGGAAGAGCGAAGCCTTCGCTGTCATGGCCGCTAGATATACCGCCGTTCGCAAGACGCTGAATGAGAACCCAGATTTTGCAGATCGATTCGAACCGATGCCGTTTAACTCGGGGTATTTTCTCTGCGTTCGGCCAGTCGCGGCCGGGGTAGAACCAGAGGCGGTGCGACGCGTCTTGTTGGAGCGCTTCGATACTGGAGTAATCGCGACCGGGGATTCAATCAGGATCGCCTTTTCCTCAGCGCCCGCTGACTCCATTCCGACCTTGTTCGCCAACATCGCCGCGGCCGTAGATTTGGTCGCTGCTCGCTGAGGGGATCCGGTCGACACCGACAAGAAGAGCTTTTCTCACTCTCTCCAGAGCGTCACTCCAGGTATTATTGTGATTGTATGTGCGAGAGGGCGGGCCGTATGGGCTGGAAGAAGGAGGTTCGTGTCCAACCTTTTAATTATCTCTGATCTACACTTGGGAGGTACGCTCCGCGGCGAAGACATCGTCGCGTCGGAGGCGGGCCAGATCCCGGTGACGGCCCTACGGCGAGTGATTAAACACGACCGGGGGATCTGCCGATTTATCGATTATCACCGGGAGAATCCTCTCAATGATATCGAGGGCAGACCGCAGCCGTGGACCCTCGTGTTGAATGGGGACAGCATCGACTTCCTGCACATAGATCTGAGGCCCCGGGAGGGAGCGACCAGTCCACAGACCGAAGATGAACGTCTCTACGGCCTGAGCTTTGAAGAGACGCGGTCTCGTTGGAAATTATCCGTTATTTGTCGGGTGCACCGGCGTAGTTTACGAGCGCTCGCGCGGTTCGTCGATGCCGGAAATGAGGTGGTCTTTGTCATCGGCAATCATGACGTTGATCTTTGGTTCGATGGGGTGCGGGAGGATCTCTTATCACAACTTCAACAGCACTCAGAGCGGCCCGAACGGTTGGAGGCTCTCGTTCGTTTTGAACCTTGGTTTTTCTACGAGGAGGGGAGGGCCTATATTGAGCACGGTCATCGATTTGACCCGTATAACACCTTCCCTGATCCGTTGATGCCGCTCGCGCTGGATCGCGAACAGCATTTGGCTCCAAACTTCACTCATTACGGCATGCGTTTTTTCTGCAATCGAGTCAGAAGCTTCCCCGTACATGAGATGGACATCAATCCCGTATCCAAGATCATGAGCTGGATTCGTGAGCACAGTTGGCGCGAGATCTTTCTCGCCGTGGCTCAGGCGTTTGTCTTCATGTGGTTCTATCTGGTTGACACCATCAGGCATCGTGATCGGAAGAGCCGTAGCGAGGCGTCGTTCAGAGATCATCGCAGGCGCCGATTACGTGAATTCGCGGCGCGCTACGGAATGCCGATCGCGCGGATTCTAGCGCTAGATGCGCTCAAGCGTACCTACGTAGGGGCGACCGTCGGCAGACTTCTAAAGGGCATGTTGATTGACCGGATCTTGCTCGTCGTGCTCGGCGCCGTGGGGTCTTGTCTATGCTTTTGGCTGTACGACGGCTGGTACGCGCTCCTGGCGACCCTGGGGACTGTCGTGGCAGGCTTGTTGACGTCGGGGCTGTTCGATCAGACACGCCCGATCGTAGACGTTCATCCCATATTGGGCCGAGTTGCTCACAAGATCAGCTACCTCACGGGCGTGCCTGTAGTCGTCTTTGGTCACACCCATAAT
>CALELH010000821.1 GCA_937902595.1 uncultured Myxococcales bacterium | reverse complement strand
TGGGGCACGGTATTTCCAATCTGATAGATTTCTGTGGGCGAGGTTCGAGGCGGCCTGAGCGGACGTGAACCGATTTTGCGAGCGCTCTCGCGTTTACGAACGGGATTGGAGAGCTTGCCGAGGCGGTTGGTCACCATCCATAGATCACTCTTGGTTGAGGATTCGTAAGGGTTCAGACTTGGAGTCATGAGCTCAACGAACTTCAGTTTGCGGACTTTATTCTCGCTGCACGTATTGACCGTAGCCGCTCATATTGATGTCTGGGCCGGAGGGCTCGGACCGAGAGGGGGCGCTCTGGATTTGGAACCACGCATCGATCTGCTCGACAAGCCCAAGTTTGGGACCGAAACCGAGGTCCAGATCCGAGGGGAACCCAACGTGGCCGCCCTTATCGGTGATCACTGAGACAACGGGACCGGCAGAGAGATGAGGTCTCAACGTCTCGATAGGGACCATGGGATCGTAGGTCGCTGCGACGACGAGCGCCGGCCGCCGCAGGTCTTTGAGTCGGGGGCCAACCGAGGCTGATGCGTAATAGTCGTCCGCGTCTCGATAGCCGAACCTCGGGACGACCACCGCTTCGTCCCAGTCCTTGATCGTTTGGATCTTGCTCAGATCTACGCCCATGGTTGGTAGGGTCCTCCCAACGGACCTCGCTCTCGCCTCCGCGGCTCGTACGGTGCGCCTGAGTCCCGCGAGGCAGTGCCGGCGATAGACGTTGAGCTTGGGGGCGTCTAGGGCGGTCTGGCACCCAGCTAGATCGAGGGGGGGGCACACCGCGGCCGCGGCCCAGACCTTCGGATGGCTGGTCTCCGTCGCGAAGCGCATCGCGAGGTGTCCGCCCAGGGAGTAGCCCAGGACATATCGCTTGGAATACTGAGCGAGATCCTCAGCGTCCATGGCAGCGTGAAGATCCCTGGTCAGAGCCGAGTTATAGTAGTCGGGAGCGAGGGCATCAGCGCCTCGGTGAGAGAGCCTCAGGACGGCGTGTCCTGTTTTGATGAAATGATGGGCTGCCCGGAGGACATAGCTGACCCCTGGTCCTGAACCGAGTCCGTGAATGATGACGACGAGGGTCTCGGCTCCAGGCGTCTCGTGGAGAACCCCGGACGCGAAGCTCTCCCCCATGACGGGATCTTTGAACCCTGTCGTCCAATCCCGGCGGGGCCCAGATGGCTCTTTGATGAACCGCCCCGAGAGGTGGGGGAAGAGCGTCCAGTAGTGGCTGTAGAGCCATCTACGTTTAAAGGCGTACTGAATTTTGTGTCGGGATTCCACAGAGGGGCGCTCATCTCACGATATTTCGTCCAGATCAGCGATACACAAGACGAGAGGCAAATACTACCGTTGGATGTTCCGAGACATGTCGAGATTGAGCGCTCGGGTCGGAGGGCGCTCTTCCGGTTCCACTAAACGCCCTTTACCTGGGCGCTCGACGTGATATCAATGGCGCCACTTTCCTTGAGGAGACCACCATGAAGCAGAACAATCTTCAGGACATGTTCATCGGCATCGCCGGTCTAATTGGAGCGGGAAAGACGACCCTCGCGACCGCGCTGGGGAAGCATCTCAATCTTCCAGTCTATTTCGAACCGGTTCAGGACAATGAGTACTTAGCCGACTTCTATCGGGACATCCGCACCTACGCTTTTGCGACGCAGATCTATCTGCTCAACCGGAGGTTTCAACAGCACCAGGAGATCATCTGGCGCGGTGGTGGCGGTGTACAGGATAGGACGATCTATGAGGACGCCGTCTTCGCTAAGACCTTGGTTAACCAGGGCCTGATGGATGAGAGAGACTATCGGACGTATCTCCAGCTATTTCGAAATATGAGTAACTTCATGTGTCGGCCGAATGTGATCGTCTACCTCGACCTGAGTGTAGACTCTTCTATGCAGCGGATTCGCCAGCGAAATCGTGATGTCGAGCTGGGGATTACTCGAGAGTATCTGGAGGGCTTGCGGAATGAATATGAGACCTTCATCGCTGATATCTCCCGAACTGTTCCAGTCATCCGCGTGTGTTGGGAGGAGTATCGAACGGTCGAGGAGATGGCCGAGGTGATTGAACACGAATACTTCAACAAGAGCTTCCTGCGCACAGCCGAGTGGGCGCCAACGAGGAGCTAAGTGGCTGACGACGACTCCAGAGCGGGCATTCGCTACGCCGATCCAAGCATCGTTCGCTATTGCGACGATGCTCACGCTGCCCTCGACTCAGGTCTATTAGCGGCATTCTCGGCTCCGAAGCAGACCGGTATACCAGCCATCATGGTCGGCAAGAGCGAGGGGCGACTCCTCAACTTATTGGTTCGGCTCAGCGGAGCCAAACGGGCTGTCGAGGTGGGTACGCTCGCCGGTTTTTCTGCCCTCCAGATCGCTCGTTCTCTGCCAAAAGATGGCCATCTTTGGACGATCGAGAATGAGCCTTTGCACGCAGATGTCGCTCGACAGAACATCGTCGATGATGGCCTGGGTGACCGGGTGGAGATCGTATTGGCGGACGGGCCTCAAGGCCTCGCTCAGATCGCTCCCAACGGGCCCTTTGATCTCGTCTTCTTGGATGCCGATAAAGAGCGGTATGACGTCTATGCCCACTGGGCGATAGAGAACCTTAGGCCTGGCGGACTCATCCTCGTAGACAACGCGTACTTTTTTGGCCAACTGCTCGATGAGACTGATGAGGCCGCTGCCGTTCGCGCTATGCACGTGTACGTCGCGGCCCATTGCGACAGCGTCTGTATCCCGACACCAGACGGGCTGGTCTTGGGGATCAAGCGTTCCTGAACGGCGGTGGGTTTAACGGGCCGATGGGCCAGGTATCACTCCAGCTCTTCGTCGATCTCCACAGAGTCCAAAGAGCTCAACGCGCGAAGAGCTCGCATGAGCTTCTTACGTGCGCCCTTCGCCGGAGCTGAATCCGGGTTTCTTCGCGCCTGGAGTACAAGCTGTCGGATGCGCCGGTGATCTGCGTTCGGGTAGTCGGAGCGTAGGCCGTTGAGAGCATCGTCACTCTGGAGAAGCTTCGTTCGCCAGTCGACAAGTCGCTGGTCATTCGCTGCCCGCGCCGCCGTCTCCTGAACGGAGCCCTCGACGACCACTCTGATGTTTTCCCAATCCTCATCGCTAGCGCGTCTCGTGAGGTTCTTCATGACCCGCGCTCTCGCGCCACTCGCCTTGAGCCGTCGAAGCAACATCAGAGACTCCTCGACGTCGGCGTCTACGTCGATACGTGTGATCTTGTCATCAGGGAGCTTGATAAACCTGTCCAAGATCTGTTTGCGCTCGTCGAGCACAGCGCGGGCGGCGCGCCGCGTCGCTGACCGACTGATATAGTCGTCGTCGTAGTCCGTCATTCTTGTGCCTCAGAAGATGGGTAAGCGGACCTACGGTACCAGTATCCACCCGTGATGGTGAAACCGAGTCCGAGCACGACCATTGAGGGCGCTATGTTACTCCCTCCGTAGGGATCAACGCAGCGGTCCTGAGCGTCTCTCGTTCTGCACCCTTCGGCTAAGATCATCCCGATCAAGCCCGCGACGACCAAACCAACTCCACTCCCGATGAGCATCTTGGGCCCCCATCTCGGCTCTTCAGCCGGTGGCACGTATCGTGGATTGAGCGCGGACTCAGGCCCCTTCGCCGGGGGCGCCGTCTTTATCTGTGGCGTGACGTCTGGTGATGCCGCGAGCGGCGGTGTCCAGAGCGCCATCGCCAGCGCCAATAATTGGAAGGTCATGAGGGCAGGAACTCCACAACGCCCGTGGGGGGCGTATCCAGGCTCACCTTGCGGGAGATATCCAGCGACCATGCTCGATTTGGAAACGCGGCCACTACGACCTCCTGAGCGAGGGCGCGAGCACGCAGCAGCTCAGACTCTGTCAGGGCGCGACTCGCGATGGCGAGCGCGTCAGGGAAGAGTCCGTAGACGTAGCGCTCGTCATCACAATCTTTGTCTAGTGAGACTAAGACGCTTCGGATTCGTGATGGCTCGAGTACAAAGGAGCCGACTCCATACCCCGCGATGAGGTCACCGGGGGCGTCGAGGGGCAGCGCCTGTTGGTGCACGAGCGTCACTTGAGCGGAGGCTAGGCCCGACTGGTACGCGTCTTCATAGTCCTGTAGCGAGAACCCAGGCTGCGGTTGCAGAGGCGTTGTGTGCAGCGCACAATCCAGGGTGAAATAGACTGTGTGTTCTCCGACGGGCACCCCAACCAGAGTGCGAGGGTCTACTCCGAGCGCCGTCGTGGGCCTGATGACCTTCTCGACCCGAGCAGGGTCTCCACACACGGGACAGCGGTCGAGGGAGATCCGCTCTGCGGACGGGGTGCCAGTCTCTGGATCGAAGCCCATAAGCCTAAGGACAGCGTCGACATAGCTCTTACCGTGGTCGCGAGTCCGACCGGCGAAGTTAAAGAGGCTCCACCGGCCAACCTCTAACTCTTTGTCCTTCACCACGAGCACGCCCCCGTTCAGGACACCGACATCGAACGCCGACAGTCGATCTTGGAGAGCCAGGTAGAGTCCGAAAGCGTCTTCGATGATGTCAAGGCTGGGAGCGACCAAGGACCGCGCCCCCGCTGAGAAGGTGAGTCCAGTGTGAATACACCGTAAGAAGATGTCTCCGAGATCCAGGCTGAGGTGGACGGGCCCCTTAGTCAGTTTCACGCTCATGCTGTCATGGCTGTTCTCGAGGATTGGGAGCACATCTCTCAGCTCGCACAACTCTTCAACCGCGGCGGCGAACCGACTTGAGTCACCCAGAATAAAT
>CALELH010000820.1 GCA_937902595.1 uncultured Myxococcales bacterium | reverse complement strand
CGCCTTCGCCGCGGCCGCCGAGGAAGACAACATTATTGGCCACGACTTCCCACGCCTTGCGGTTTACGCCCTCTCGGTCCGTATATTCGCGGCACTGAAGACGCCCCTCTAGATAAACTTGGCGTCCTTTAGCGAGGTATTGTCCACAGATCTCTGCTTGCTTCCCCCAAACACTGACGCTGTGCCATTCGGTTCGCTCTTGGCGATTTCCATCCCGGTCGTTCCAGTTCTCGCTTGTCGCGACCCTCAGGTTGCACACGGGTTGTCCACCTTGTGTATAACGCACCTCTGGATCTGCTCCGAGTCGTCCGATCAGGATGACCTTATTTACGCTCGACATTCTTCTACCCCTTAACTCTTGAACGTTGCTCTAATCTTTGTTGTGCCGCTCTGCGCCGCTGATTGTTTGGTGGCGCAGCATTTCAATTTGCTCTCACTGTGTCAATCGGACAAAGGGATCTTCGGTTGCGCAAAATCTGGCTCCAAACGAATTTTATTACCGATCTGGGCTGTTCGGTGTGTCTTAGCAATTGCAATCGGAGCACGTTTGGTTATGGTCCTGGCCATGGAACCTGAACCGATCCGCTTTTCTGAGCACCCTATTCGCGCCAAGGATATCGACTCCGATGCCCTTAGAGTGCTGGCCCGTCTTTCGGATTATGGGTTCTACGCATACCTCGTCGGAGGCAGCGTCCGGGACCTCCTTTTGGGCAGAAAACCTAAGGATTTTGACGTAGCTACGTCGGCTCAGCCCGATGAGATTAAGCGACTGTTTCGTCGGTGTCGTCTGATTGGACGGCGCTTTCGGCTGGCACACATTATCGGTGATAAGGGCCAGATTATCGAGACGGCGACGTTTCGCGCGAAACCGGAGGATTGCGGCGAAGCACAGCTGATCACAGATGATAATAACTTTGGGACGCCACGAACCGATGCTCTCCGAAGAGATTTCACTGTCAACGCGCTTTTTTATGACGCGCAGCGACAAGAGGTCATCGACTACGTGGACGGTCTTGAGGATCTCGACAATCGATTATTGAGGACGATCGGTGATCCGGTCATTCGGTTTCGTGAGGATCCGGTCCGGATGATGCGCGCGGTTAAGTTCGCGGCGCGTTTGGACTTTGAGCTTGAGCCGTCTTTGAGAGCTGCGGTCGTCTCTCAGCGAGCTGAGCTCGGTAAAGCGGCGGTCGCGCGCCTATATGAAGAGATTCTGCGTCTCTTGAATGGTGGGGCTGCAGCAGAGAGCATCCTCTTGATGGATGAACTCCGATTACTTGAGGTGCTCATTCCTGAGGTCTCTGCGACCTTAGCGCGAGCGGATGATGAACAATATGAGCGGATCTTTAATCTGCTCAACACCTATGATGACGTCATCGCTAAAGGTAAAAAAATCCCTAACGGTATCTTGTTGGCCGGGATTCTTTGGCCGGTTGTGGAGTCCGTGCTGGCAGAGCTCTCTTCGGAGATCAGGCCTGTTCAAGCGAGGGAGCTTATCGAGGAGATCACGCGACCTTTCGCGGTGAGACTCAGCGTGCCTCGTCGCGCTATGGAGACAGCGCTCGCAGTCATGGAGAGTCAACTTCGTTTTGATAGGATTCGGCGAAAAAGAAATGCGCGCTCAGGGTTCGCACGAACCAGTCATTATGCTCAGAGCGTTTGCTTCGCTGAGCTGCGTGCTCAGTCCGGTCAGTTGACTGACACTGAGATTGAAGCCTGGGCGTCTTTGGCCCAAGAGTTTCCACCCCCGCCTCTCTTTGAGAAGCGCACCCGTGGACGCCGCGGTCACGGCCGCCAACGTCAACGTCGCGGCAGGCAGCGCCGATAGTCCAGCCCATTCATGGGGCGTAGCAGTCGCTGATGCCTGCGCAGTCCGATAGATTCGCGATGCAGGCAGCCGCCGCAGGCGGCGTGCTTTCGCGACAGACTACAGCACAGGAAGCTAGGCTGAGGCATTCGCCTGATTCGTTGAGGAAGCATTCATCACAGTCGTCCAAGAATCGGCATGTTTGAGCACAGTCGTCATCGCCGATGTTGGCGTCGTAGCATCCTTGGAACGCGTCATCATCACAGGCCGCTAGACCAGCGGCGCACGCGGCGACTGGGCCAGGCGTACTCTCGAGACAGACCTCAGCGCACCCTTCGATGTCTAGACATTCCCCCTGTGGGTCATAGAAGCACGAGCCGCACATCTCAAGGTATTCGCACAGGCCGACGCAGTCGTCGCGATTACCCATCATCCCCATGTCCGCTTGGGCGACGACGCCTGCGTCTCTTGTGGCTCCCAAGTCTGGCGATCCGGTGACTGAGGTATCTCTCTGCAGCGCCATATCACCTTGAGCGTTAGGCGCGGCGTCCATAGGAGCTGGCTGAGATGGCTCGTCGTTACCGCCCGAGCTGCCGGTACATCCAACAGCGAAGACTAGAAAGAACATGAGAGTTAAAGATTGTTTCATGGGTACATCTCCCGGCGATGTTCACTTGACTCAGTCTGCCAGGAACCCGCTCCGCGTGACAGAGCTACGCTGACTTTCACTCATCTTGTGAGGATTCTTGACCTCACGAGCGCCTGCTCATCTAGGTCGATGTTAGCTTGGCTAGTTAGCTCCGAGTAGGGAACTCGCGGAGCTACGTGAGAGTTTATTACTCTGCGCTAAGACTGCGATACCGGCACGCTCCTTGATCTGAGCGAGCATGAGGAGGGAGGCCTCCTTGGCGATGTCTGCGTCCCTAATTCTGCTGTTCGACTCGGCGATGTTCACGCTCACGTTACTGAGATTACTCACCGTCGATTCTAGGCGGTTTTGAGTGGCTCCAAATCGAGACCGCTGTGAACTGACCTCTTCCAGAGCGCGGTCGACAGCTTCGATGGCGCGGTTCGCTCCATCCTGGGTCCGGACGTCAATCTCACTCACGGAGCCGGCTCGACTCTCGCCCACTCGGCCTGCTGCGAGCCCTGCCTGATTTGGGTCAGCGCCTGCGATCTCGAACTGATCCGCGCCAGACAGGCTGACTGTTCCGGTCGTGACGGCGTCCGCCAGCCCTGTTATCGCACCCGCATTCCCTGTGGTTTGAACTTCGATATTTCGGCCATCTGCAGCGCTGAGATCAACGCCACCATCGGCGTTACGAGACGCCGTGACCCCTGTCTGATCGCTTTGAGCGTTAATGGCGTCGACGAGGGAGCCTCCCGCGTCGTCGGCCTCAACCTCCAGACCCGTGATCGCCGTGTCATTGATAATGAGCTGGTTATTAGAGTCGAGGCCGCCACCGCCCACGGCGGCTCCACTGACCTCTGTTTGATTCGCCACGGCGGTTACGCCTGTGAATTCCGTGGAGTCATTGATCGCAGCGGCGATCGAGATCGCGCTTCCATCGGCTTGGGCGGTCGAGACCGCATCGTCGCTCGCTTGTGTCGCACGGATGTCCACCCCATTGATCGATAGATCGCCTCCATCGATGCCCCCAGCAGCGATTTGGCCGCTCGTCACCTCGGGAGCCGCACCAAGGCGCTCTGTGCGTACGTCACCTAGCCGGATGTCGACACCTTCGTTAGCGTTCGAACCAGCCTGAATTCTCACACTTTCACCACCGGAGAGTAGCGAACGACCATTGAAGCTCGTGCGTTCGGATACGGCGCCGATCTCATCACGAATCTGATCGATCTCGTCTTGTATGAAACCGCGATCGGTGTCGGTGAGGGTGCCGTTCGCTGCTTGAACTGAGAGCTCTCTGATGCGCTGTAAACCATCAGAGACTGACGCGAGACCCGCGTCAGCAGTCTGCGTCATGGAGATCCCATCGTTCGCGTTGCGAATCCCTTGGTTAATCCCCCGCAGCTGGCTTCCAAACCGTTCGCTGATCGCGAGGCCCGCTGCGTCGTCTGCTGCTGAGTTGATCCGTAGACCGCTGCTGAGTCGGTTGAAGCTCCTCTTTAGGAGGAGTCGATTCAGGGCAATCTGCCGTTGAGCTTGCACCGATCCCGTGTTGTTGTTGACCTTGATACCCATCCTGTTCACCCTCCGTGGTGTGAGCGTTCCGCCCTTATCTACCGTCATTATGGTGCGAATATGCGGGATTCTCAAGGGAGTTGAACGTAAAACCCCTTTTACGGAGTTGTCCTAAATGCTGATCTCACAGCCACTTTTTGAATGTGTTTTCGTCAAGAGATATAAGCGTTTCTTCGCTGACGTGGAGATGCCCGATGGTTCGATCATCACCGCGCATTGTCCCAACAGTGGATCCATGAAGGGCTGTAACGAGCCGGGATCCAAAGCATGGATCAGCGACTCGATGAACCCCAAGCGGAAGCTGAGACACACTCTGGAGATCATGGAGATCGATGGAGTCAGGCTGTGTGTGAACACTCAGCGTCCCAACGGGCTCGTTGAAGAGGCGATCGCTGAGGACCGTATTTCCGAACTGTCTGGGTATGAAACGATTCGCCGCGAGGTCAAATATGGCTCGGAGAACTCACGCATAGACTTGCTTTTAGAGCGTGAAAATGAGCGGTGCTATGTGGAAGTAAAGAACGTCACGTTGGGTGCGGGGGATGGTCTCGCTCGATTTCCCGACTCCGTCACCACGCGAGGTACCAAACATCTTCGAGAGTTAATGAGCGTCGTTGAGTCTGGCGACCGCGCGGTCCTCATGTTCTGCGCATCCAGAGACGATACGCAAGTAATAGAGCCAGCAGATGAGATTGACCCGGTGTATGGGCAGACCCTTCGAGAGGCGAGTCAAAAAGGCGTTGAGATCCTGGCGTATGGACTCGACATTGAGCCACCTACATTACGCCTCACTCGGTCTGTAGAGGTGCGCTTGCCACCTCTGTCAGCCCCGACGGGTTGATGTAGAGTTTTCATTTGGCCTCGGCTTTAGCTATGGTGCGGCGCCTTAAGTGAGGGAGAGCAGTGGACTTATCCATCGTCATACCAATCTACAATGAGGAGGAGAGCATTCCTCTGCTCCTGCAAGAGATCCGGGACGCCATCGTGCCGACAGGGATGTCTTATGAGGTGATCTGCGTCGATGATGGCTCGAGTGACGGGAGTTTTCGTCTACTCAAGGAGCTGTCAGAAGACGATCCTTCATTGGTCTCGGTGAGCTTCCGACGTAACTTCGGCCAGACGGCGGCCATGCAGGCTGGATTAGATCATGCCCGCGGCGATTTGGTCGCGCTCATGGATGCTGATCTACAGAACGATCCAGCCGATATCCCTGCGATGATCGCTAAGCTTGAGGAAGGGTACGACCTCGTCGCTGGATGGCGCGCGGATCGAAAGGACACCTTCATTAATCGGCGCCTCCCATCGATCATCGCGAATGGATTGATTAGCCGAACGACCAAGGTGAAGCTGCACGATTATGGATGCACCCTGAAGGTCATGACTCGAGATGTCGCCAAGGACCTCAGACTGTACGGAGAGATGCATCGCTTCATTCCGGCGATCGCGAATTGGTCGGGCGCTCGAATCTGCGAGGTTAAGGTCAATCATCGCGCCCGTCAGTTTGGGGTCTCCAAATACGGCATAAGTCGCACGATTCGAGTAATCCTAGATCTGATGGTCGTTCTCTTTATCCAGGGATACCAGGTCAAGCCAATGCAGGTCTTTGGCTTGGGAGGAATGCTGAGTGGCTTCGCGGGTTTTTGTGTGTGCGCTTGGCTCGCCATTGAGAAACTCATCTATGGTTCTCCATTGGCGGAGCGGCCGCTGTTGCTGTTTGGCGTGCTGCTCATCATTGTAGGCGTACAGCTTTTGTCCATGGGGATCTTAGCCGATCTGCTTGCTCGGACTTATCATGAGTCTCAAGGCAAGACGACGTACACAGTACGTCATCGGGTTACGGGCCCGGGCTTTAACCCGACCTCTCCGGAGCAGGATGAGCGCTCCGCCTCCTGAACAGCGCCGGTCGAAACCGATCTTGCGGGTCATTCTGGGTCTCTCGGTCTCCGGTGGGCTCCTCGCCTTAGTTCTCAGTCAACTAGACACGGTCGACGCTTGGTCGCGTGTCTTAAGCGCGAACCCGACTTGGTTGTGCGCATCTTTTCTCATGATCGCGATCGTGATGATCTTGAGGGGCCTACGTTTTTGGCTGTTAACGGATCAATCGAGCCTAGCCACGGTCATCTCGGCTGTCTGCCTGCAAAACTTTTTCAATCGAATTGCTCCGTTTCGCTTGGGAGAGTTGAGCCTTCCATATCTGCTCAAACGAGCCACTGATGAGCCGGTCGCACCGACGGTTATCAGCTTACTTCTCGTACGGTTACTAGAGCTTTGGGTGGTGATCGTGATGGCCCTCATCGCCTCATGGCTTTACCTAGGAGGTGAGGTGCTCCAAACGGAGGTGCTCGTCGGATTAGGCGTCTTCGTTGCGCTCCTATTG
>CALELH010000819.1 GCA_937902595.1 uncultured Myxococcales bacterium | reverse complement strand
GTCGAAGGTGACCTTCTTGACGATCGGGAAGCTCAACCTCAACCGAAGGTGTGGTGAGATGACGAGTCTTCGCTCATCGGAGTCTTTCGCATCAGACCGCTTTAACCAGTTGAAGTTAACCTCGGGGCCAATCCCTCCTTTTCCAAGAGGGAACTCCATCCATGGCGAGATTCCCCACGTTGGAGCGAGGTCCTCCTTTCCGGCTCCTGCGCCCGTAATGTCCCTCTCGATCTGCCCGAGAAGTCCGGCAGAGAACTCTAAGCCATAGGTCCCCTGCGCCAGAGCCCCAAGAGGTGCGAGGAGTATGGTTGCGAGGACAGCGTGAAAACAGCGGTTCATTTGATCACCCCAACGATTGTTGCACCGGGTATAGCAGGCGAGCAGACCTAGAGGGAAGCCAGAAGGACATGTTTCAGAACACGATTTTCGACGACTAAGCACACGGCATCTTAGATAGTCGTTTTACTAAACTTGTAAAATGCTAAGCTTGTTGTAGCTAACCGGGGGGCGGTCCAGTGGCTATCAGAGATAAACCTACCTTTGATCCATATTCGATTGGTGAGTTTAGTGTGCGAGACGCGGTTCGCAGCGCGACGCAAAGCTGGAGACGCCACAAGTTAGCCTTTCTGAGCTTGGCGCTCATCGCCACCTTGCCAACCATCTTGGTCGTAGCGCTCCCCATCGCGTTGTGGAGCTATCTCGCCTGTGGTTTCGCGATCACCATCCTGGTCGCGATCGTCTCCCCGATGGTGGCACGCTTGGCCCGTGGGCTCTCCGCAGACCTCAGAGGAGGCCTGACTATGTTTCGCGAGAGCATTGGGCAGGTTCTACTAGTCGGAATACTTCTGACCTTGGTGGTGACGGGCCCGTCCCTGCTGCTCATGCAGTTTGGTATTTGGGCCGCTTACTTTGGCTTAGGTGTGGGCACTCTGGTCGCCGCTCCCTTTATATTAGCCATCCCAATCGCAGTTGTTGAAGACATCCCGACAACTGGACTTATCCACAGAAGCCTCTTTCTTGTAAGGGGCCGCCTGCTCCGCGTGATCCCACTGCTCGCCATGGCGGTTGGTGCCGCGGTTCTACCTCCGGCGGTCAAGTTGCTGCATCCGACGATCGCGATCTTTGCCCTCGTCACCCAACCGGCGCTGATCGCCTTAGCCGCCGTGGGAATCGGGGCCTTGTACGCAAACCTCTATCAACATTGATTCAGAGAAGCGGCTCCGATTACAGTGTGTGACCTCGAATAGAACCGGGTAAGACAGCGCCGAGGACCACTCGAGTGCTCCGGAAGGATTGCGTGAAGTGATTAGAATGATTGTGTTAGTGGCCGTCGGTGTACTGGTCTCGGCGTGCGATGACTCTACTTCGAGTGAGGAGAGCCCAGAGACGCCAGCAGTTGACGTCGGTAGCCTGAACTCTGATGGCGGCGTGGCCTTGAGCGATGACGGTGTTGGAGCCGCCCGATTGGTGATCAATGAGGTCCTTTATGCGCCGGCGGGCGATGACTCTGACTGGATCGAGTTGACCGTCGTAGGCGAGGGCAGCGTGGAGCTGTCCGACTATACGTTAATCGATGATGACCCCAACCATATAGCGTTCACCCTTCCGGCAGGTGCTCTGGGGTCTGGGGAGTATGCCGTTGTTACGCGACAGGCTGATGAAGGTGGCGACGGATTTGAATTTGGTTTGGGTAAGAGCGACAGCTTATCGCTGAAGCGAGGGGACGACCTCGTTGATGAGGTCAGCTGGTCGGAAGATGAACCTGTTCCTGGTGCAGGTTATGGGCGTCTACCTGACGGCGTGGGTGCTTGGGGTAGTACGAACCCTACGCCAGGCGGTCCAAACCAAGGCTGGGAGCAAGAGGTGCCTGTGGATCCGATCTTCGACACTTCGCGGGTAATCAGCGTGGAGCTAGTGTTAAGCGCAGATGCCTGGAACGCCATCCGAAATGATCCAATGGCAGAAGAGTATCAGTCTGGCGCGATTATTTTCGATGGTACGCGTGTTGATAACGTAGCGATTCGAGTGAAGGGCAACTCGTCACTCAACTCCGTCGCTCGATCAGCCAGCGAACGCTTCAGTTTCAAGGTAGATGTGAACCGTTTTGTAGCTGGCCAGGAGCTCCACGGGATTAAGAAACTTAACTTCAATAATGGGTTTAAGGATCCGACTTTAATGAGGGAGCATTTAGGCTATGAACTCGTTCGACGTTCAGGGATGCCCGGCTCTCGCACTGCCTTTGTCGATCTCACTGTGGCCGGCCAACATATGGGGCTTTATGTGCTTGTAGAGCAGGTTGATGACGAGTTCTTGAAGCGCAGCTTCGGGAACGACTCTGGTGACCTCTACAAGCCTGAGCCGCCGTCGGGACAGCTGGGTTATCGGGGGGCGATGATTGATGGCTATCCTTCTATCGGCGTTGAGAACAACGAAGACACCACGGACCACTCGGCCTTCTTAAGATTCATCGGTGTCTTGAACGGTCAGCTTGATGGCCGTTTGGACGATGTCATTAACGTAGATGCCGTCCTCAGAAATCTCGCTCTCAACACCGTTATGGTGAATTTGGATAGCTATCTTGGCATGGGCCACAATTTCTATCTGTATGAGCAGGATGGCCAATTTGTCGATATTCCATGGGACTTAAATGAGACGTACGGCAATTTTACCTGCCAATGTGATCGGGACGGCCTAATTAACCTTAAGATTGATGAGCCTACATGCGGCCCGATCGCCGAGAGACCTTTCGTGTCCCGTTTGTTGGCAAACCCTGACTATGTAGAGCGTTATCACGCCATTCTTCGAGAGCTGGTCGACGGTCCCGCCGCTCTCGAGGTCATGATGATGCAGGTTCGAATAACCGCTGAAATCATCAGGCCCTTCGTCGAGGCCGATCCTACGAAGTTCTTCTCCATCGAAGACTTCGACCGCGGCCTAACCGACGATGTTGGCGGAAGGCGTGGCGGCGCTTGGGGATTGGAGCGTTTTATCCGTGACAGGAACGAGGCGATCCGACGCCAACTTGATGGGGCCGACCCCAGCACTAACTCCGGCAATGGCAGTTGCGGTATGCGCGGCGGCGGCATGCCGGGAGGAATGCAGGGAGGAGGGCAAGACTGCCCACCTTGCGGAGACGGAGTCTGTGATGCATTTGAGACAGCCAACCCTGAAGTCTGCCCACGGGATTGCCAGGAGCCTCCCGAAGGTGGGGATTGGTGCGGCGACGGTGTTTGCGATGCGCTGGAGCGTTGTGAAGGCAGCTGCGAGGCAGACTGTGGCTAGACAACCTGATTAAGGTCGACCGAGGGCCCGCATCAGCCGAATCTTAGCGGCCTCAACGTCGAGTTCGAGGTCTGCGACTTGGGCCTCAAGTTGAACCCGAGCCCGTCTCATCTCTAGTCGGTCGAACTCCGACGCGGGCTGACCCTTGGCAGACGCCTCTAGGCGACGCGTATTTGCGATATCATCTCTGAGTTGACCGAGATCCTTAAGTGCCGCGCTCTTCTGTTTGAGGAGGGCTTTAGCTTCTATAAGTGCTTGTTTAACCTCTCTCGCTATACCCGAGACCTTTGCGACATCGCGAGCCGCTCGGGCCCGCTCTACCGAGGCCTCACGTCTCTCCTCATTGAAGAGAGGGATTCCGATTTGAACGAGGGCGCGGCCTGGATCTTCGCCTTCTCTACCCCAATGTGTATCCACAAAACTGGGCCATAGGCCTCCTCGTGCAGACTCGGCCTGCGCGGAAAAACTGGAGCGCTGAGCACGTCGATATGCGGCCTGAATGGTCGGGTGGTCTGCCAGAGGGCCTTCGGATATATCGAGGGTACATACTCCGTCAGAAGGAGGGCGGCCCATAAATTGGTAAAAGGCCTGCGCTGCGTTGTCTGCTCGAGTCTTGAATTGGAGGAGGCGGATCTCAGCCCGCCGGAGCCTGAGCTGTGCCGTGTTGACACGAAGCTTCGTAGAGACACCGGCGCGTAACTGTAGCTGTTCGCGGTCGAACTCGGAGCGGCTAATCTCCTCCAGCTCCCTGGCGTATTCGTGGGTGGCCTTGGCGCGGCGAACGGAGAGGTGCAATGACCGCGCATAGGCAGCGATCTTAGCTTGCTCATCGGTGTGTTCATAAGCGATGGCACTGAGGCCGGCTTGGGCCGCGTTTTTACGAGCGGAGTGCTCACCCGGCTTGGGGAGACGCCAGCGTAGACCCACCCGGATCTCCTCTCCAAGCTCGCGGACATTGTCCTTGAGCCTCAACTCAACCTCGGTTCCGCCTACGTCAGACCTTGATGCCTCTAGTCGGCGTCGGGCCTGCGTCAGTCCCTCTGTGTCCAGTGTGCTCATCGCGAATCGCACAGCGTCTTGGCAGGAGGCGGCCCCGCCTTTGCTCGTGGCTGAGGGGGCAGGAGAATCGGGGGGGAGCGTCAGGCTTGGCGGAGCGATCTTGAGAGGTGCCGGGCCACAGCTAGATAAGAACAGTGGCACAAGGATGTAGCAGAACCTCATGGCTTAATTACGGTCATCATTGGGTGTTGGCCACCCCGATCGAAGAACACCGTCAGCTGATCCGACCGGTGAGTGGCGATCGCTTCGGGTTTGAGCAAGTCCCACTGCCCGATCTTGGTCGCCTTGGTTGGAGCCGCCAGGTCGATGCGCCAAGCGGCACCAGCTGGGGCGCCGGTGGGCACCGTTGAGAGGGCATATAGGGTCTCATTGCGAATCATGAGGTCTGAGATGCCACCAGGCCGGTCGTTCGCGCCGGTCGGTAAGTAGAGATCAGCAAAGAGCCTGATTCGTACCGTCTCTTGAGATCCCTGGGGTTGCGTGAACAGCGTGTCCGGGTTTTCGATCGCCCAAATACGCGCGCGGTTCTCTTGAATAAACGGTGCCTTAAGACCTACGAGCAGGGTGCCTGCCATCCAGGCGATGCCCTCGATATCGAGTGCGTCCGATATTCCCAGATCGGCGAGCTTAGGGGTGCCCAGCTGCTCTTGGAGGAGGCTGTAGAGGTGGACCTGTCCGGTGACCTTGAATGTCGAACCCGCCAAATGGCCACGGATAAGTAATTGTCGACGCGAGGGTCTCTTGCCCTTCTTTGAGACGCTCTGAGAACTCATGAGATATAAATGGCCCTGCGGGCCCCGAGCGATGGCTTCAAGATCAGAGATGGACGCGACGCCTTCTATGGGGATCGGAGTCGGACTGATCGCGCCGTCCGCGCTGACCTCAAAGAGCCAGGGGATTCCGCTATTCTTGGCTTTATGACCGGTGTCATCGCTCACGACGAGGTACCTGTTACGCTCTGGTATCCATAGGGCACCGCTGATTTCTAGCCGGCTTTGAGCTTCCAAGGTCGTCGGAACGACCAAAGTAACCCCATCGTCTCGAGGGGCTGTCGCCGCTTGAGGGTCTTGGCTGGTTCTGCGGATGGTAACCAGCTCTCCTGGCAGCAACGCGTGTACGCCGTCCACCTCAATGTGAACTGAGCGGCCATAGGTCTGGGCACCTGGTCGAGGCCAAAGGCGCTGCGGCATCTCTGCGATCTGCTGTCCGAGTTGAACGACCTTACCGTGCGCTCCCACGCGCCCCTGACTATCGATTGACTCGATCTTGACTCAAGAGCCTAGACCGACCTGGCGGGCGGCGCGTTCCGGTATATAGGCGATCAATGATCCTGAGCGCGAGGCCACGAGATCGACGATGGTGACACCGGGCCGAACAGTATCACCGGATTCGTTATGAACGCGCACAATTTGGCCAGCCGCGGGCGAGCGTACCGTTCTGAGGGCCCGCTGGCGTTCTAGGGTTGAGATCCGTGCTCGTTGGGTCAGAAGCCTGAGGCGGTAGGGTTTCAGTTGCACAGCGACATCTTCTACCTCAAGGCCTTGAAGAGCTTTTGAGAGCGCGTCGATGTAGTCCCCGTAGACCCGTGAAGGAGAGGGGGTCGATCGTGTGGTCTTGGTGAGTCGATCACGGCGTACATGAATTTGAGACAGTCGATCGAGCTCAGCGAGTCCTGCCTGCTCAACCTCAGCGAGGCGAGTGAGCCGTTTGGTTAGTGTACGTATCTCAGCCGAGTCTCCAGCCCGCTTGCTGGCTGCAGCGTTGTATTCGTTTTGCGCATTGGTCAGCCTTCCATTCAACTCTAGGCGTTGCTCGGTCAGGCGGGTCTTTACAGACTCAGCATGAGCCTCGAGACTCGCCAGCATTTCATCCAGTTCCGCTCTCGCGATAGTCAGCTGGTCATCGAGATCCCCGGTGTCCAACTCATAGAGCGGTTGGTCGCGCTCCACCTGCTGGCCTGGGCGAATATGTACAGTGCGAAGGATCGTAGTGATTGGAGTCGAGAGGCGATGCGTCTTCGGTTGGACTAGACCTTGGAAGGTCTGCCCGTTCTCATCAGAACGGGCCCATAGGAACAGCGCTCCGGACGCCGCGAGGGTCCAGATAGCTACACTGAAGAATCGTCTGAGACCTGGTGTCATAGTTCCGTGTGCGCGTCCTGTAGCATGAGAGTTAATCCACCGATTCCGGGCAAGGTGGAGAGCGATTTAACCAGTTTATCGTGGCTTGCCGGGTCCTTTAGTTTGATTTGATAGGCATATTCTAGTGATTCTCCCTGCGCTACGTCGCGAAGCGCTACGAGGGCGAACTTCCGGCAGTGGGGATCAAGTAAGCCCTGAATGGTCGTCGCATCTGCGCTCTCACGGGGTAGCCAAAATCGAAGCATCCCATCGAAGCGCTGGGTGCGAGTGAACGGGGTCCAGTCAACGGCGTAGGCAGCGAGCCCAAATGTGATGCACCCGACGATGGCTACGGCGAAGGCTCTTACTCCGCAGGCGACGCCTAGTGCGAGGGCCGCAAAGACGAAGATCATGTCGCGGCTCTCCCGTACGTTTGTACGGAAACGAACAAGCGCCATCGTGCCAAGGATGCCGAGGCCACGGGCTAGGTTGTCTCCGATCGCCAGCATGAGGATAGTTGCGACCACCGCGCCGAGCACGAGGGACTGCACAAAACTGCGAGAATAGCTGAGCCCCTGATACGTCTGCTCATAGACCCAGGCTATGACCTTCCCCAGCACAAAAGCGCACAGGAGACACAGGATAATCTCTTCTACAGTCGTAGCGTTGAGCCCGGTGGCGAAGAGGTCACTAAGTTGCGGCATAATTATACGTAGCTCGGGTAAAGGCTTGTTAATCGGGATGGCGCTTTGAGCCTACGGGGTTCAACACGATCCAGACAACACTGATACTTGCTGAATCCGCTGCGCTTTAGATTAAATTGATTGACCAAGTCTGCCATCCAATAGGGGACGGTCGACGTACACTTGAGCTCAAGGACAACTCCAGAGAATGGGAGGCCAAAGTTTCCGGGGGTATCAGCTGGTTGCCACCGGACAGAGTTGTCAATCTCCACCTCCCAGCCATTGGGCGCTGCCGCTAAGAGGTTATGGTCGAAGGTGACTCGCGCATAATCATCTGTCGTGCTCACGTACGCTTCTCTTTCGTAGCGAACGAGAGTCGCAGGCTCCGCCATCGTCGCTAGGCTCTTGTTAATAAACTCTTGGTAGGCTCGAGCGCCGATACCATCAAACAATGCCGGATCGACTGTCGTAGGATCATGAAACGCCGTTGGCCAACTCTCAGCGCTAATCCCACACCGGGTCTTAGCGATGACATCTTTGACCTTTCGTTTCACCTCCAGGAAATAGTTTCCCGTGGAATAACGCCTCACTCTGAGCTTGAATCGTCTCGGGCTTCGGTGCGCCGTGTCTTGGTACAGTCGCCGATCTGGACTGTCCAGATAGAGGCTCGTGATCAGGTAGCGGCCGCCCTTATTCGCATCATCGGGAACACAGTACCGCAGCACCGCGTCCCGAATGACTGACACCATGTGCAACGGAATGCGATATTTCATCTCATACCGCTCAATGTGAAGGGACGCTTGTTCCATAACGCTAGGCTACCGCCTGTTCTATGAAGTCTGCAAGAAACGCCGTCATAGGGCCCGGCCCCCGAAGGGGCCGGTTGACCTCTAGTTGGTGGGCCGGATGACTTCCCTCAATGGAGATCAGGCTACCGCGAGTTCCCATTATGACTCGTGAAAAGATCAGTCGCATTTCTGTGCACCTCCATCGATGCAAGCGATCGACTCTTACTCGGGATCCCACGTGGCAGCATGATGTATGCCAAGGCGCGCGTTCGGCCAAGTTGAAGCACCTGACCGCCAAGGCGGCTTTACACTGAGGTCATAGTGTCAGCGTCGCTTTACATGGCGATCTTGCCGGACGTAGCAGGAGGGCAGCTTTGGGGCGAATCACTACCTCGGATGGAAGGAACCGAGTCAAGAGACTCGGATCGATACATTTGACGTAACAGCTGATCCAGCTCGGTGGGGTTTTGCGACAACCATCCGACTGCTCGCTCCCTACCTTGGCCAAGTTTCTGGTCCTGATAGCTGAACCAGGATCCGGAACGCTCGACTTGGCCATTATCGACGGCCCAGTCGAGGACGTCTCCGACTTGGTTGATTCCTTGCCCAAAGAGTATGTCGAACTCTGCTTGCCGGAACGGTGGAGCAATCTTATTTTTCACCACGCGAACCCGTACCCGGTTCCCTTGAGCGGACTCTGAATTCTTGATGGTCGCGATCCTTCTTATGTCTAATCGAACACTTGAGTAGTACTTGAGCGCGTTGCCCCCAGTCGTCACCTCCGGGCTGCCAAAGGTGACGCCTATCTTTTGTCGGAGTTGATTAATGAATATGACGGTCGTCTTCGATCGGCTCGCCGAGCTTGTTAGCTTCCTGAGTGCTTGGGACATGAGTCTGGCCTGAAGGCCTAAATGGCTGTCGCCCATATCGCCTTCGATTTCAGCGAGGGGCACCAGCGCCGCTACGCTATCGATCACCACGACATCAACACCACCAGAGCGTACCAAGGTGTCGGTTATTTCAAGTGCTTGCTCCCCGCTGTCCGGCTGCGACACAAGCAGGGAAGCAGGGTCCACGCCCAGACTCTTGGCGTAGGTCAGATCTAGTGCATGTTCCGCATCCACGAAGGCCGCCATGCCACCAGAAGCTTGAATTTGTGCGATGACCTCCAGAACGAGGGTTGTTTTCCCCGAGGCCTCAGGGCCATAGATCTCGATAATTCTGCCCGCTGGTAATCCACCCGCCCCGAGCGCGACATCCAAGCTGGGGCACCCCGTTGAGTGGATCTTGGTGTCCATGTCTCGGGGGGATTTGTCCATCTTCCAGATAGATCCTTTACCGAACTGTTTTTCGATACTCGAGATGGCGTGATCCAGAATATTACTGCGTTTATCTCTTGGCTCTCTCTTCATCTTGGCTCCTATGGCCTGAGTTGGTGCCCCGAATTGCTCCAGTAGCGTTTTTGTGATGATGCTGATTGCATCGCGTATGGCGTAAACGGTGGACCTCAACTGAGCGCGGCGGTGTTGAGGACTCTGTATTGAATGGCTTCGCCTAGGTGGGCTGTCTGGATCTCAGCGCATCCGTCGAGATCGGCGATTGTACGCGCAACCTTTAGAATGCGGTCGTGTGCTCTTGCAGACAGATGTAGTCGCTCAAGCGCGGAGCACAATAAGTCTCCACCTTCGCTGTCCAGGCGACAGTATTCGCGTACCAGCTTTGGGCTCATGGCCGCGTTACTAGAGATGCTCATAGTCGAGTACCGGGTAGTTTGAATTTTTCGAGCCCGGACAACCCTCTGCCGTATTTCTGCGGACCTCTCGCCAAGAGGCACTTCTCGTAATCGTTTCGGCGACACCGGCTTTAGGTTCACCTGAATGTCGAATCGGTCCATCAAGGGACCGCTCATCTTACTTCGGTAGCTCCTTAGTGCCGTCGGGTGACAATCACAGGGACGTCGCGGATGTCCCAGGAAACCACAGGGACATGGGTTCATAGACGCAACAAGCATGAATCGAGCTGGGTATCGAACTGACTGCTGAGCTCGAGAGACAACCACCTCTCCGTCTTCGAGAGGTTGTCTTAACGACTCTAGGGCCGCCCGTTTGAACTCTGGTAATTCATCTAGGAAAAGCACGCCGTTATGAGCCAGTGATACTTCTCCTGGCCGTGACCGGACCCCCCCACCAATCAAAGCTACATCCGAGATGCTGTGATGTGGCGACCGAAAAGGCCGGGAGCGAACGAGGGGATGCTTTTCGTGCAGTAAGCCCGCGACGCTGGCGATCGATGAACTCTCGATCATTTCAGTTCGGGTGAGTTTGGGGACGATCGAAGGAAGCCTGCGGGCGATCATCGTTTTCCCTGTTCCGGGTGGGCCTGACATAAGCAGGTTATGTCCGCCGGCCGCTGCAACTTCGGCGGCTCTGCGGGCCGCCTTTTGCCCCTTGATGTCTAGCATGTCGGAGCTGACCGGCGGAGGACACTCAATGGCGGGGCGTGGTGCCTCGGTGTTGAGAGATGGGCCACCGTTGAGGGCTTCCACGACTTCGGCTAGATGTTCAGCGCCCTCAACATGCAGTGAACATACTTGTGCAGCTTCAGCTAGATTTGCCGAGGGGACGAGCAGTCTATTGAATCCGAATCGGTGTGCTTGTGCCGCGATAGGCATCACCCCAGAGACGCCCCGGAGCCTGCCATCCAAGGATAGCTCGCCCAGCACAAGCGTGCTGTCGAGAGCCTCCGTGGGTATGAGCCCTTGGGCTGCCGCGATGCCAAGGGCCATGGGCAGATCGAACGCTGTTCCGTCCTTCTTTATGTTAGCGGGCGCCAAATTGACTGTGACTCGGCCTTTGGGGAAACCGTATCCGCAATTGACTAGCGCCGACTTGACCCGAGTTCGCGACTCGGACACAGAGCTTGCAGGGAGGCCAACCACCGAGAAGACGAAGAGGCCTCTGGATAGATCGACCTCTACCTCAATCAATGATGCGCATACTCCAACTACGGTCGCTGAGCTAATACATGACAACATAGATGACCTCCGTTGCTCTTGGACTCAGCAAGGGGCGGGCCAACGTTTGCTTTCACGGATTATCGCCTAGGTCAGCCCAATTTTCGGGGCTGCAGTTGTCCAGTGCGTGCAGACTGACCAGAAATTGGACACCTCAGGGACGGCGGCTGTGGGGGCTCTTGGTGGGGACATCGCCATGAAGCGCGAAGGTTCGGAGCACATACAAAATAAAAGGGCCGCCCAATTGGACGGCCCTTTCTGAGGCGACGACCGGATTCGAACCGGTGATACATGGTTTTGCAGACCAATGCCTTACCACTTGGCCACGTCGCCACAGCGGAGGAATGTTCTAAGGACTCACAGTCTTGATGTCAACTTAGAAAAAGTAGTCAACGTATTCAGGGAGGCGCGTGACGTCCATCTCCTTACAAAAATATCCGTGGATATCTTTGTCGAGACAAATCTTTTCTAGGTTCCTAGGATCATCGCTGGAGAAGAGCACGACGATGAGGTTCGTATGCTCTTTAGATGATTGAACGCTTCGGACGAGATCGTCGAATGCCAGTCGAGGCATTCCAATGTCCACCAGGAGGACATCGGGCGATTCGTAGTCAAGTTTCGCCACACATCCATTGGGGCTCGTCGTCTGCACAACCGTATAACCGTGGGCTGTCAAAACGTCGGCTGTCACCATCATGCTGATGATGTTGTCGTCGACGAGCATAATTTTGCGCTTCTCTGTCTCCATGTGGGTGATTATTCTTGCGAACGGCTGGGAGTTCAAATGTTTCTCCGAGAAATATCATTAGAGGCTCGAAATTTATGAACCTAGATGCAGAAAACGGCTTCTGCGACCTGCACTTGCATATCGTGCCTGGGATCGACGATGGGGCGCGAACTATGGACGCTAGTCTCGAGATCTTGAGAGGTTTGTATGACTGTGGGTATCGCCACTTTGTCGCGACCCCGCACGCGGATGACCACAGGTTCACATATTCTAGGGAGACCATCGACGCAGGATTCGCAAAATTGGCCGACGCCGTCGCGGCCTCAGGGCTTCCAATAGATCTAGGCAAAGGGGTTGAATATACCTACGGAGAGCGTCTCCGAAGAGACGTCACGGACCGTACGGCGATGACCCTGGCGGATTCACGCTATGTCCTCTTGGAGCTCCCTGAGGAGTTCATGCCGGCCACCATGCCTGACACCTTGTTCGGCTTTGGTGCGTCTGGATATTATCCAGTCTTGGCTCACCCTGAGCGCTGTAAGCCCTTTCAGGACGATGTGGACGCGCTCTCGCGCTTGGCTAATGGTCGTGCCTTAGTACAGGTGAGCTTTAGATCTCTCGCGGGCACCTTCGGCCGGACCATCAAGAAGACCGCCTGGCGACTCGTTGAGTCCGAAGTCGCCGATCTGGTCGCGACGGATTGTCATAGTCCTCGCGAACTCCGTAAGGTCGTTCAACCGGTAATGAAGCAACTCCGCCGACGTCTCGACGCAGGGCATTTGAATCGCTTGATGTCTGCCTTCCCAAGACGCATGCTCACCACGCCCTGATCTAATCGACGGAAGAATATGCGCGGAGCTCTAGGAAAATACGTAATTTCGATCGCGCTTGGCGGAGTGCTGGTTTGGCTGGCGTTTCGGGGCCAAGATTGGGACGACTTTTACCAGCGACTGCAGACGGTGCGCACTGGGCCGATCCTGGCTTACCTCGGTCTGTTCGCTGCAGCGCACCTATTACGAATCATTCGGTGGGGCGTGTTGGTGAGGGCTCTTGGTGACATCGGGTGGAAGGATATCATGTCTGCCGGTGCGGTCGGCTACATGTGCATCATGGTTTTTCCTCTTCGGCTTGGCGAGCTGGTCAGGCCGTACTTGGTTAGAGGTGTCGGCGGGATCACTGCATCGGGCGCCTTGGCTACCGTCGTTGTTGAGCGGGTTATCGACGGGCTCCTTTTCGTCGCCCTGTTCTTTGTCTTTATCTCCTTGTTGCCTGATTCGCCCGACCCTGCGGTGGCGGCCGTAAAGATGAGCGCTTTCGCTGCTGGCGGGGTCTTCATTACGGCGCTTGTTGTCTTGGTGGCGGCCTATTATAAGCGCGACGCGACGGTGGCTTTTGTAGAGAAGGTGGGGCATCGACTTCATGCCGGGATTACGGACAAGCTGGTGGGCTTGCTCGATGCGTTCTTGGAAGGGCTACGGGTTCTCCCTGACAAGCGCCGTCTCGGAGTCTTCTTTGTACTGACCGTGATCTACTGGGCGGCCCTTGGTGTAGGGATGAAGGTCATGGCTGAAGGTACGCACATCCCTGACTTGGACTGGGTTGGCGGGTTCGCGCTCCTGACTGTCTTGACCGTTGGGATAATGATCCCAGCAGGCCCAGGGTTTACCGGGACTTTTGAGTTGGCCATGAAGGGCGGGTTCGCCTTGCTTATCCTCGCTCCAAGCTCGATGGCAAACATCACCCTGTATACGGTGATGCTGCACATCTCTCAGCTCGTGATCCAAGTCTCTTTCGGCGCGGTCTTCTTGTTGTCGGGTCAGATCCGGCTATCAGATCTCGGCGCAGCGGGCGGATTGACGAGCCAAGAGACCGGCCGAGAGCCTGGGACATAAATGGCTCAATGGGGGAGGGGGTAATGTCCCCATTAACTCCTGTTATCTGTTATGTTTACAGCTGTCATGGGTAGCTACGAAATTGGTCTACTTTGTGCACTGTATTATCTGCTTTGGCATGTGCTGTCGGTAACTGCGATGGCAGAGCGTACATCGTGACCTCTTTTCGGTCGCTTTTGCTCGGGTTGTACCGTAAACCAGTGACACGGTATTCTTAGAGCGTTCGTGCGTGAGTAAATGGGTTAGGTCATGGTCTACTCATGGCCGTTTAGGCGAATAGGAATCAGAGATGTATCGATCCTGTTTTGTGGTTGTGCTGTTGGCGGCCACGCTGTGGGCGGGTTGTAACGAGCACCCAATTACGCCATTGGAGCGCGTCATTACCGCGGTGAACCGTCAAGAGAACCGGTTGCCAGCGAAGACGAAGATCGACTTTCTTTTTGTCATCGATGACTCCGGGTCTATGTGTGAAGAGCAGGAAAACCTGAGCCGAAACTTCTCCGCCTTTAGTACGTTTCTGAATGATGAGTTGGGTGCGGCGACGGATTATCGAATCGCTGTGACAAGCACTGACTTTGAGACGGAGAACACGGGCAACGCGAACGGAATGCAAACTGGACCGGGCTCTTTCTTGACCGGTCCTCGGCGTATGCAGATGGTGGACAACTGCCAGAACGATATCTCCGCGGAAGAGCGCGCGGCCCAGCGGGAGCGGTGTCGTCAGCTCAGAGACATGGGGCAACTGACGCCTATTCTGCGATCCGATAATATTCAGAGTAAGCAGGATCTCGAGGACCGCTTCCGATGCATGGCCACCCTTGGGACAGGTGGGTCCGGATTTGAGAAGGGCCTTGAGGCGATGCGGATGGCGCTGTCTTGTAATGGTCCCAATCAGGCAATGTTTGGTGACTGCTGTGTACCGGACCAGTTAGATCCGACCATGCGTGGCAAGATCTTCAACCCATCGTGTAACCTTGGTTTACCTCCTGAGGTTGAATTCATTGAGCCAGAGTTTCTGCGGCCTGACGCTCTCTTGGTTGTCATCTTCGTGACCGATGAGAACGATTGCTCTGATCCTCAGGCAAACCCTTCGGCGAGTCGTCGAGCCATCTGTAAGTACAGGCTCGTTGATCAGGATGGGAATGGCATCCCTGATGGTTATAACGACCCTCAGTTGTGTCCAAGTCGCGATGCGGCTCGTTGCTATCGTGTCGACTGCGGTGACTTACCTCCGGAGACGTGTCGAACTCAGCGATGTGAGATCAACACAAGGAGCAACTATAACTGTGAATGGTATCGGGCGAATTTGACTCCAGTCGGTGATTACTTTCGCTTCTTGGCGGGTCTAAAAGCTCAGCCGCTCGAGCAATTAGTTGTGGCGACGATCGTGGGTCAGCGAGGCTATACGCCTCAGGGATTCGAGGTCGTCTTCGATTATGCCGCCGATGGCCAGGTCATGGATGGATGTCAACCTGTGGGAGATCCCAGTCTGCCGGATAACCTTGATCAGGTGACGTCCGATATGTGCTGTCCAGAGGGTCGCTGCCGTGGCCAGACCTATCCATCCTGCTCCTCAGCAAACAATGGCGTGGCCTTCGCGGGTACCCGTTATCTCACCCTCGCTGACTTGTTTGGTGCCAACGGCATCGGTTGCCCTGAAGTTTTGCCAGAGACCGTGACGCAGCAGCAGAGAATGGCGTGTGGTAATGGCGAGGTGCTGGACGCGCCGTGCGTCTGCGCGCAGCCTGAGAACCCAGGAGAAGAGCCTTGTGCTGGGAAGTGTCGTCCAATTCGGGGCGAGGCAGGTCTTGCTTGTTCACAGTGCGTAAGTATCTGTGAGGACAGTTTTGAGGCGCCTCTGCAAGCGATTAAGGACAAGGTCGCTGAGGTTTTGGCGACGTACTGTCTGGATAAGGCGCCAAGATGCGTAGTCAATCCGGAAGAAGGCCAGCGCGAATGTCAGACCGAAGAAGAGCTGGCAAACTCAGCGAACTACCAAATTCGCGTGCGCCGGCAGTGCATACAGACCCCAGACAATCCGGACCAGTGCCAGACCGAAGAGCTACCTCGTGTCCTCGCGTCCAATGAGTGGACCCTAGACTTGAATCAGCCGGACTGCCCAGGTGGCGCGCACGTACGGCTTTTGGATCCGCCTCAGGCCGGCTCGGAGATCTTTGTTGAGTTCTTCGTTCAGGTGAGTGAGCCAGGAGCCGGAGCCAGCGCCGGTGCCGGTGGCGGAGCGGCCCCAGCGCCTGGAACCGACGGTGGCTTACCGGCGAACCCGCCTGAGGCAATGGACGCCTCTGCGGGCGACTCTACGCCTTAGCCGATTTAGCTATAGGCCAGAGGGCCTCCCTTTTTGCTTTCTCCCTAGAGAGTCTAGCTTTGCGAAACCCATATGCATTTGATGACGACGCCGAGGATGTGAACCAGAACATTAAGTTGCTGCGGGAAGAGGTTACCGAGGTTCGTAACGGGGGAATAAAGACTGAGCACCAGCTGAAGAACCTTGCGGCCGAGGTCCGAGGATTGGGGGAGCAAGAGGGGGCTCGGGACCGGCGTAGATTTTTGCACTCCGGCGTCGCGTATGGGCTGTTTGTGTTGCTCGTCGCGGGTGGTGCCTTCTTGGTGATTCATGCTCGAACGGGAGAGCAAGAGGCCCAACGCGCTTTGTTTGCTCAGAAACAGGCGGCCTATCAGGAGGAGATCGGTGAACTCCGCACTCAGCTGGGTCGGTGGAAACAGATCGAGCGAACGATGCTTGAGTTCGAGAGTCTGGTAAAGACTGGGAATAAGGAGCGCGCAGTAGAAGCGTTCGCGGATCTAAAAAATGTGCGGTTCTCTGGACTGCTGGAAGATCTCATCAGTCGTTTTCGACGAGAGGTTGCTCGTGAGAAGTATGATACAGCGCTCACGTCCTATCGGAAGGGCAGCTTTGATCGTGCTGATGCCCTGTTTACCAAGTCGCTAGAATTCGAACAGAAGCCACCCTACTTAGGCTCCCTCTTGCATCATCATGGAATGACGATGCTACGGCTTAAGTCCTTCGCTCGCGCAGCTAAGCTCTTGCGAGAAGCCCTAGACTACAATCATGGCTCTAAAGAGTTGGCCGAGCTGCGGTACCACCTGGCCTATGCGCACGATCGTCTAGGTGAGAAAAGGACCGCGCGAGACCTTTACTATCGTTTTTCTCAGCGGCACTCGAAGCATCACTTCGCGCCGCGAGCCAAGCGCAGGTATGAGTCTCTAAAAAAGAAGAAGTAATCAGCGTTATTCAGTAGGCAGTGAGGGTAAGACTTCCTCTCGCTCATGTAGTCGTCTGATCCGGCCCACCGGCTTCTTCGCGACATTTCGGAAAGCCCGTAGACCCGTATCAAACGCCATGTGGACCCGCTCTACATCCTTCGCGAACTTGAGGACCGGCTTCATCGCTTTAGCCGATTTCAGGTGACAGCGGCCCGTCACGTCCTCGAGATCTCTACGCCACGCGTTAGATACGCTATCCCACTTACGTTCACTGTCCTTAATGTCGGCGGTCCGAAACGCCATCTGCGCCTCAAAGTGCAGCCGATTATGTAGCTCGGCAAGGTCTACCATGCACTTTTGACCCGCCGCGTTCTCGGGGGTAATGGCGGCTTGGTTCGTTGTGGTCTCGCTACCTGAGTGCGTAAACGCACCCACCGTCGCGGAATAGCCAACGACGGCGACAAAGCCGACAACGAGCGCGTAATACACGCCCTGGAAAAGCCGCCTGAAGAAGCGCACCGGTCCGCCTTCACTCACTTGATTAACCTCAAGGTCGGTGGGCCTGCTGGAGGCGGTGGCGGCTCGTCTGCGTTCGGAGGGGATTGGGCGTCTGTTTCGACTACTGAATCCATCGAGGTGTCAACGAGTGCCTCGTCACCGCCTGCGTCTTCGTCTACGGGCTCCACTGCCGGCGCGGCGGCTGACATTTCAGCGGGAAGCGATTCGGCGAAGAGGTAGTGTTTACCCTCACTCTGGCTGACGATCGAATAGATGGCCTGGTATGGGATCGCGCAGCTATACGCTGTGCCTCCAAACGATAGGCTCGCTAGGACTCGAAGTGGCTCCAACTCTAAGATGCGCTGGTTAAACTTTCGGCTCAGATTAAGGACGAGGGCCATCTGCTCCATGTGCTCCGATGGAACATCGACCCCCTCACGGCGGCTGTCGAGCTGGATCGCGACCATGCCGACCTCGAGCAGGCG
>CALELH010000818.1 GCA_937902595.1 uncultured Myxococcales bacterium | reverse complement strand
CTGGTCAGGAGGTCCACGGCAGCACGGCCGCTCAGCGAATCTTCGGCGCGATCCAAGTTTTTGATTATATGAGTATTTCTTGCGCAGCGGACGCTGGCATCGATCCCAACCCTGTCCACATGGTCGAGGACTTCAAGGCGCGCTTAGGTCCGTACACGCTGTAGTGTACGGACTCGGTTACAGGCCTCTACCTGGCGAAGTCACCAGCGGTGTTTTCTGCTGAGTTCGTCTGAGCAGGTTCGTTCGGAAAGCGAAGAGCGTGCCCTGGTTGGCCAGTACGTAGATACCGTCTTGAGTGACTAAGGGTCGGGCCGAAATACCGCTACCTGGGTTAAATTGGAGGGTCGGCTCCCCTGTCCTTCCATCAACCCAATACAGCCCGCCCTTGCTCCAACCTACAACCAGATTATCTCCGGATTGCTCGATTTCAGTCGGGCTCCCCCATTGATCATTGACCGCGATGGACCAAACGGTCTTCCTCTTGTAAACGTCGAAGCGAAACAGTCGCCCCTTGGGCTGCGCCAATATCAAATCGCCTTGAAATACGGATAGTTGGAGCGCGCCACCGACCGACTGCCGCCACTTTACTTTACCCGTCACTGGGTCTAGGGCGAAGAGGTCTCCGCTGACGGATGACGCATAAAGGACGCCTTCAGAGAAGGCTGCTCTCGCGTCAGCGTCTTGAAAGGTAGCGTTAGGATCCGAGAGCCGCTGAGACCAGGCGACGGTCCCATCCGTTGAGCTGAGGGCGACCAAGTGTCCATCGGAAAACCCGAGATAGACGCGGCCGTCTACAACGATAGGGCGTGCCTCACCAGCCAGGGCGAAGTGCTTGGGCGGATCACGACGGTATTGCCAACGCCACTTACCGGTTCGGTGCTCGAGAGCGATGATCGTGTTGGCCCCGTCCACAAAAATGACGAGGCCCCCAGAGATTACCGGGGCTCGCCGTACGGCAGCTTGCACTTTGTACGACCACTTCTGCTCCCCCGTCGCCGCGTCCAAAGCTAGAAACTGGCCACCCTCGCCTCCGAAATAGACGGCACCATCGTGCCAAATGGCCTCTCCACGACTCCCGCCGGGTACATCGATCTCCCAGACAACCTGGCCGGAAACACTGTTGATGCATTTGAATGATGAATGGGCGGTCCCAAGCCACATCAGGCGGCTCTTTGGGTCGTACGCAGCGCGGGCAGTCTCTCGACTGGACTCAGTCAGGAGTTGACCTTTGATAAAGGTCTTGTGCCATGCCAACTGCTGAGGAGCGGTAGAGACGGCTCGTTTCTGCCCCGTCAATGGGACTAGGTCGTGTGCCGCCCCCAGCTGAGCACCACACCCAGCAAGGAAGCCAAATGAACATCCACCGATCAATAAGGTGGCCAAGACTATACGTAAGCCCATTCGACGGCTCCTGCTTAACGTTGGGCGTTACTTCTTGGACGTCTTCGCGGATCCAAGGCGGGCGAGCCGCCGATCGATCTGGCTCTTGGTCTCACGGTAGGAGAACTTGTTGAGGTCCTTCGTGTGGGACGCCTTCAGCTTTGTATAAAGCGCGAGCGCGCCCGCGCTGTCGCCTGAAGACTCTAAGAGTCGGCCCTGCTGCATCCCTGCGAGCAAGCCAAACGCGGCCTTGTCGACGCCCTCAAGCGCCTGCCAAGCCTTAAGGGCCGCCTTAGCGTCCCCTTTTCTCTCATAGGCTACGGCCTGTCCCTGGATGGCCAACGCCTTGACAAACACCTCTGCGCCGCCGGCGCTGGTGACCTGTCCATAGAGCTTAAGGGCGGCATCTGTCTTGCCGAGTTCCAGCTGCGCGCCAGCCTCACCGAGAGCTGCTAGCGTGGCGATTGGAGAGGTCCCATAGGTCGACTGCGTCGTAGAGAACGCCTTCTGAGCCTTGTCGAGCTGGACTGTCCTCGCCTTACCCTCAAGCTTCGCCGGAGGCGTCTTGGGATCATCGGACTTAGGCGCGACGACCTTCGCGAACGCCTCCGCGCCGGTGTTGAAGGACGCCGCGGCAACGCCTGCGCCCTGATCGAGAAGCGCACCGGCGCCACGGCGAGCCCCGACTCGCGCACGCCGATGGAGACCCTCG
>CALELH010000817.1 GCA_937902595.1 uncultured Myxococcales bacterium | reverse complement strand
CCGTTCGTCCTCCAGCCACACACTCATCACACGCGTCGCCCACGCCGTCGCCATCATCATCCGCCTGAGCCACATTGGAGAAGTCGGGGCAGTTGTCGACGTCACCACACACACTGTCGGCGTCCGCGTCATTCTCGCCATCTAACGGGCATATGTCACAGGCGTCGCCCAGACCGTCTTCATCCCGATCCAGTTGATCGGGATCGGCGCTCAGGGGGCAGAGGTCAACATTTCCGCAGACACCGTCCTGATCGTGGTCATTATCCGCGTCTTCAGGACACGCATCACATGCATCGCCAATCCCATCTCGGTCGCCATCCTCCTGGCCTCCATTTGCGTCTTCAATACAGTTGTCGATAGCTCCGCACACGCCATCTAAGTCATCATCGTTGAGAGGGTCAAAAGGGCACGAGTCACACGCCGTCCCTACGGAGTCCTCATCGTCATCAACCTGGTCAGCGTTCGGGGAGTTCGGGCAATTATCAACATCGCCGCAGACCCCATCCTCGTCTTGATCGTTCGCTGGGTCTCGTCGGCACACATCGCAGGCGTCACCAATGGCGTCCATGTCCTCATCTGCTTGATCCGGGTTGATCGCCGATGGGCAATTGTCCTGAACATCAGGGATGCCGTCACCATCGCTCTCCTGGTCACAGAGGTCGCCCACACCATCCAAATCCAGGTCGTTCTGGTCAGGGTTAATGACCGCAGGGCAATTGTCCTCTGCGTCCAAGACGAGGTCTCCATCGCTATCGTCGTCGCAGCCGTCGCCTAAGCCGTCGGCATCTTGATCCTCTTGAGCGGTGTTCGCTACGGATGGGCAGTTGTCGTCTTCGTTTCGGACTTCGTCACCATCGATATCGAAGTCGCACGGGTCCCCGAGGCCGTCGCCATCAACATCGGCCCCCATATCCGTGGCATCAAATGGGCAAAGATCGACGTCGTCTGAGACACCGTCGTTGTCATCGTCATCATCACAGAGGTCACCCAGGCCGTCCTCGTCGAAGTCAAGACGCTCAGGGTCCGGCACCGTCGGACACCCGTCCGCCTCGTCCAAGACCCCGTCGCCATCATCATCGGGGTCACACCGGTCGCCGACTCCATCTCCGTCTAGGTCTGCCTGGTCTTCATTCGGCCGATCGGGACAGTTGTCCACCCCGTTTGAGACACCATCGTTGTCTCGATCCGACTCGCCCATATCCACCCCAAAGTCGCTGCCGGACGACCCAACATCGTCTCCGTCACACGCCAATAGGAACAGCCCTAAGAGGGGCGCTATTACTAATAGCCGCCTCATGCCCGCCTCCGCACTCGCATTAGTGCAAGTATCATCATAATGATCCCAAACTCCGCCCCAGGGTGCCCTTGACTGACGTTACAGTCGCACCCTCCAGCGTCCTCATTGTCCAATGCTGGATCCCCAGCAGCGCCAGCCTCACCGCCCGAGCCGCCCGCAGCTCCAGATCCGGCGGCCCCTCCGGTTACGCCTCCGCCGCCATCCGCACCACCGTCGGCCGTACCACCAGCGCCGCCCGGCCCAGGACCTCCGCCACCGGAGCCTCCAGCGCCTGGCTGGGCGCCACCGGAGCCACCAGCGCCGCCTTCACCGCCGCCCGGACGCACACCGCCGTCCAATTGAGCCAAATAGCCAAAAGCGAAGACCGTTGGAGCAATATTCTCCATGATCGTAAATTCGTTCATGGCCGGCACATACCCAACATCGGCATAGCGCTCCCCAGGAGGCCATGAATCAAACTCCGGCCGATAGCCGGCCCGGGCAGCCGCGATGATGCCCTGCCCATCTCTACAGCCGTTACTTGCACAGGGCCCATAGACAGTGATCCCAGGCACTGGAGCTTGTATCTCATCCGCCATGCTTGGGAGGTGTAGCACCCCAGTCACCGGCCGGTCTCCAAGGCCTGTCACCCACGAGCGTCCGCTTGGGTTGGTGCCGAGGGTCATGTCGCAGGTATAAATCCCCCACTCGAGGTAGCGGTCGTCACCAAAGATCTCATACAGCTGAAAAAGCCACACGGCGTGCCGTGGCGTCGTATAGGAGCCATTCGAGAGTGGAGCATATGGATGCTTCACCAGTCGGTATCCAGTCCCTCCGGCTGAGTCTAACCAGTAATTCGCTCGGCTCGTGAGTACGGTGGTGACCGCCTCCACATGCTCCGCCGATGCGCCTTCGGCGCCGAGGTAGGCGATCATTGGTGGGACAAGGTCATCTCCCTCGTACCGAGCAATGCTGAAGACCAAGTCATTCTCCCGAAACGGCATATACTCAATGAAGGACGCGTTATAACTAGATTGGCCGGTGGTCTTGAAAAGCTCGACCGCGGCCATGGCATCCCAGACACCGTCATCTAGAGGCTCCTCGCCCGCCTCCTCGTCTACGATAGGACGATTGGCCTCGGCGTACTCCCAGGCTGAGGTGGCGCTCCCCAAATACAGGCGCGCCGCGTCCTCGTCGAAAGCACGAATCGCTCGCGCGAGCTTGGCTGCCGCGGCGGCATAACGATAAGAGGAGAGGTATGACGGGGCGAAAGCGTACCATGTGGTGGTTGTGTCCTCTGCTGGGCCGACATTCCAGCCGTCTGGATGGGATGTCGTCTCCACGCCGGCTCGAACACCGCCGAACTCATCTTGCAACCGCCGAAAGAACTCCACCCCCCAGCGGGCCTCATCGATCACGTCCGGCACACCATTACCGCTCTCCGGGATCCCTAAGTCGTCCCGCGCGAACCGCTCCTGGTCGATCTCATAAAGATCCACCAGCATGTCAACGACGTCCAGGTGCTGCACTCGCCGGTCATAATCCCCGGCGTCATGATAGCCGCCATGTACATCCACCGCCTCCTCAGTGGCCTGCGCGGGCAGCCCCTCGAAGGCGTCGCCCTCGCCAAACATATCGAAGTTCGACAGGACCACAGGCGCCACGTGGCAGGGCTCATGGACATAGGGTGTATATTCGGCCTCAAGGGCCGTCCCGCACCTCTGGTGGTAGAGCGCCTTAAAGGTGGTCTTGAAGGGATCGTCGTAAACGTCGTTCTCGACATCGAAATCCCAAGAACGCCCGACACCGTCCCAAACGATGTGGTAGGTCCCCGTCTGAATGAGACGGAACAGGTTCACATCGTAAATGGTTGCCTGACTGTAATTGCTTCCGTACGCATCCTCAGTGGCCTGGTCGGCCGGGGCACGCAGAACGGCGTCCCCCGTATGGACCACAGCTCCATCATCACTACGGATAACCCTGAACCGGGTCTGCCCCTCCATCAGATCCATCGGCCCTGCTCTCCCAAGCCAGTAGCTCAGGTATGCATACCGCCCCAATACATCCGGTAGATAGCCCACCTGATTCACTTTAAGCGATGGGGTCCAATT
>CALELH010000816.1 GCA_937902595.1 uncultured Myxococcales bacterium | reverse complement strand
GCCTCTGCCTCTGCCTCTGCAGCCATCGCCTCCGCCCCAGCGGCCGCGGCAGCCGCTGACTCCGCCTCGGCCGCTTCAGCGACAGCCTCCGCCACGGAATCATCGGACGCGTCATCAACGCTGTTGGAGTCACCCTCAGAGTCTGAGACGGCCTCAAGAGAGACCGTGGGCGCCGGCAGCGGCTCTTGGGAGACGTTGATCTTGAACCGCTCCATGGCAGGACGAGTAAACTCAATCCCCTCTTCATCGACGGGAGCCGACGCAGGTTCCGGCTTATCCGCTGGCTCCGGGGGCGCTCGCCTCGGCCCGCTCGACTCAATCGTTACACTCCCAGACTCTGCGACGACGGGCCCCATAGAATCAGGCCCATCTACCCGGTCTGAACCTTCTGAGAGGTCTTGGGTGCCAGCTACATCTGCAGCAGGGGCCTCTGGGCTCGCGTCTTCGGCTTCCGCCGCCGCTGGTAAGAGGTCTTCCGTCGATGAGAGCGCTTCATCGCCATCGCTGTCTGCGACCGCCGCCGATTCGACCTCCGCCTCTTCGGGCGCCTCGGCTACGTCACTCTCTGGAGACGAGTCCTCAGGTTCTTCGTCCCGAATTGGGCTGATGAGCCCGGTCCGATCCGAGCTGTCTTCGACCTCGTCAATTGGCGCACTCGAAGCCGGCTCCTCCGGCTCGTCAGCGGGGCCTGTCATTTCACCCGTGAGGCGCGTAGGCCGCTCGACCGCCGGAGCAACAGAAGGCGGGGCTGTCCATCCGGGCAGACTACTGACCGAAGGGCTCGAGGTTCTTGAGGTCGGCTCACTCGGCTCCACGAAGGCGTCTCGACCGGCTCGCAGCGCACGTAGCCTACTCCTCAAGTCGCCTAGATTCGCTCTCGGCGTGGCTTCAAGCGCTCCCGGTCCATCGCCTCCCGGCTTCTTGAGCGCGCCGGCCAACTCGCCTCCGCAGCTCAAACAGAATTTGTAGTGCTCTTCGTTATCCGATTTACAAGCCGGGCATACGATCATGACGCACCCCCACCCGCACCAGTCACCTCGACGCGCAATAATTGGCGACCGACGAAGACGAAGTCGCGCGTCCTCAACTCGGTTGTTCCCTTGATCTTGATGTACGTCCCATTTCGAGAATCCTTGTCCACCAAGACCACCGCCTCACCATCTCGCTCGACAGCGCAATGACAACCGCTGATAAAGCGGTCGTTAGGGAACTCTAGGTCTGTCCCCTCTCGCCCCACCGTCAACGACATCCCATCAACGTAATGACAGAGTCCGTGACTGCCACCTTCAAGCAGCTGGCGGACCCTCAGAAATGACTGCGGCCTCGGGCTCCCAAAGAAGTGAGTCTCGTCATCATCGAGCGCTTGTCCCCCGGGATCTCCCATCTCAACTCGGAGCAGCTCTTCGCCGGCCATGAAGACGTCGCCGTCTTCGATGGGGACGTTCCCTCTCAGTCTCAGAAAAACACCATTGAGGCTGTCCTCGTCGCGCACGAAGAGCCGACCGTCATCGACGATGAAGGCTGCGTGCAGCGGTGATACATAAGCGTCGTCGGGAAACAGGATGTCGCCAGCATCTCGTCCCAAGGTCTGGCTTCCACTGGCGAGCGTATACTCAGCGCCGTCCCCACCGCCGCCATGAATACGGATCAGCTTAGCGCTGAAAACGGACGACTCCGACGGTTCTGGATCTGGATTGGACGCCGCGGGCTCCGCGGCGCTCAGCATCGGTGTCCCGCAGCTGCCGCAAAATCGGTGGCCCGGCTGAACCTCCGCTTCGCAATTACTACAGATGATAACCTCTGGCATGGCCCCATGAACCCCAAGAAATATTCCTGACCACGAAGTCTTAAACGGCGCGAAGTTCAAGTCAACGGTTCGCGCTACGTTCCACGTAAAGGATGTTCGATTTAGGCACTTAAAATAGAGCCCCTCTGTCCATCCTTCGTACCTCGGCATTGCCCCGAATCTGGGTTCTATGCTCAGCTGTCGTGGCTACGAACGGCGCACGAAGGTGAATGAACCCGCCTCGACAGCGTCATGTTCCGCGTCCGTACGCCTATTCATGAGGAGATCTCGATGCGCGCGCTGCTAGTTCTTTTGGTGATGACATCCACCGCAATGGCTGACTCACAGGTCATTAACTTATTACAGTTCCAAACGAAGAGCGCCGACGCATGGGAGCGGGTCCATCGACAGAGCGATAGCCTCCCCCTGACCCAAACAGAGCTGGAGAAGCTCGCCAAGGCGGGTATCGCCGAGCGTTCAATCATCGAGATGATGAGAACTCGCAAGGTGCTCGCCGTGGCGAACGCAGACAATCTGATCAAGCTCAAGAGCGCCGGCGCGACGGACGCCATGATCTCTGCTATGTCAGCCTATGCGGTTGCCCCCAATGATGGCTTCGACCTCGCCATAAGAGTGGACGTGAAGACACCCAAGAGCGTTCAGCACGCCCCCTATCTCTTTGTTGAGGTCTGGCACACCGGTAAGAACCGTCAGGAGGCGATGCTCCACGCTGACCTCCGCGGGCTCTTCGCTCGAGGCGCCGTGACGGTTCAACGCGATCGGAGCGACCCTCTACTCCCGGACGCGATTCGCACTGTTCAGTTCAGAACTAAGGTCCGGACGCGGCATCCAGGACAGCTCCAAGTGCGCGTAAAGCTCAGTCAACGGCCGGGCCTTCTCACCTTAGGCGCCTCCAACGGCAAGTCCTTGCCCGGTGTAAAGAGCTACGCGCTGTCATACCCAGCCGTCAGCTTAGACAGTGACTGCCGGCTCGACCTTCAAGCTAAGCGCGACGAGCTCCTGAAGGACAGCTTCGGCCTGACCGGTGGCCGTCTAGAGTGCCGCTGGGACTGATCTAGAGACCCCCAAAACACCCGTTTTCTCATCAACGGTCATGATCGAAAAATCGACGGATGCTTGTTTATCGGCGCCAGCTGTGTCAAATGCGTCCACCCCAAGCGAAAATAGGCAGGTCATGAAGCGCGACGACATTAGAAACATAGCGATTATTGCGCACGTCGATCATGGGAAGACGACCCTGGTTGACTGTCTTCTTACGCAGTCAGGGACCGTAGCGTCTCATAAGTCCATGCAAGAACGAGCGATGGACAAGCTCGATCTAGAGCGTGAACGTGGCATCACCATCCTCTCAAAGAACACGGCGATCACTTGGAAAGGCGTCACGATTAACGTCGTCGACACCCCCGGTCACTCCGATTTCGGAGGTGAGGTAGAGCGCGTTCTCGGCATGGTCGACTCTGTCCTCCTCGTCGTCGACGCCTTCGAAGGTCCGATGCCGCAGACACGCTTTGTGCTGCGTAAGGCTCTGGAGCATGGCGTGAAGCCTCTCGTCGTTATCAACAAGTGCGACCGCCCGGACGGTCGGCCCGATGAGGTAGTCGACTCGGTGTTCGATCTCTTCGTCTCCCTCGGCGCCAACGACGACCAGCTAGACTTTCCAGTCCTCTATGCGTCCGCTCGTGATGGATGGTGCATTCGAGAGCTCGAGGATCCTCAAGAGAACGTCACTCCGATGCTCGACGCCATCCTCGAATACGTCGACGGCCCAGATGTCGACGTAGACGGTCCATTTCAGCTGCAGATCGCGACGATCAATTACGATGACTTCGTCGGTCGTATCGCCGTTGGTCGTATCGAGCGCGGGCGTATCTCCAAAGGCGACGCGCTCTCCTGTATCGACATCGACGGAAAGGTGCGCCGCGGTAAGGTCAGCCGGCTCGTCGGTTTTGATGGCTTGGCTCAGGTCGACATTAAGAGCGGTCAGGCCGGCCACATCGTCGGTATTGCCGGCTTCACCGACGCGCTCCCAGGGGAGACGATGTGCGATCCTTCGAAGATCGACCAGCTTCCACCCATCGCCGTCGACGAACCGACCATCTCCATGGAGTTCGTCGCGAACAACGGTCCCTTCGCGGGTCAGTCCGGCAAGTATGTAACGAGCCGAAATATCCGTGACCGCCTTGAGCGCGAGCTGCAATCTAACGTCTCTCTCAGAGTCGAACCCACCGACGCGGGAGACGTCTTCCGAGTCGCTGGTCGTGGTGAGCTCCACATCGGCATCCTCATCGAGACGATGCGCCGAGAGGGATATGAGCTGATCGTCTCTATGCCCCAGGTCATCCTCCGGGAAGGAGAAGGCGGCGGGACAGAAGAACCCTATGAGGACGTCACCATCGACTGCGCGGAGCCCTACAGTGGCGCCGTGATCCAGGATCTCACGCAGAGAGGCGGAGAGCTCCGGGACATGCGGAATGACGGAGACACGATTCGCATTGAGTTCTCGATTCCGAGTCGAGGCCTCATCGGGTATCGCAGCCGTTTTCTTACGCAGACTCGTGGTACGGGGACCCTG
>CALELH010000815.1 GCA_937902595.1 uncultured Myxococcales bacterium | reverse complement strand
TACATGCGCGGCCGCATACGGGCTCCGACCCCGCAAGGCCCTTTGGACGCGCCCGTCGAACGCCAGAGCTACATCGAGCTGTCCCAGGTGCCGGTCGCTCCGGGGAACTTGGGACCCGCGGACATGGGGATGCTCGATCCCGCCGCTGCTCCCGCGCTCGGCGGCCGGGAGGTTCACACCGACCCTGCTTCAGCGCCCCGAGCCCCATCTTTTGGGCCTGAGGGCCCAGGGTACTATGCCGATCCTGATGAGCAGCCACGTTGGTATTTTGACCTCGCGCTGAGCCTGTTGAATCAGCAGGACGCCGCGGGTCGCTTCAGCCCACCGACTGGTCAGTTTTGGAATGAGTGCGCCTCACAGGCGTACGCGATCCTGGTCTTGGAGCGGTCCACCGGTGGTGGCTGTATCGACACCGACGGTGACGATGTCTGTGACTCCGAGGACAACTGTGTTCAGAGCCCTAACCCAGACCAGCTAGACACGGACGGTGATGGTCTCGGTGACGAGTGCGATAACTGCCCTGAGCACGCAAATCCGGGTCAAGAGGACGAGGATGGTAACGGCGTCGGAGACGTCTGCGAGGCCTGTGATGACGCGGACAACGATGGCGTCTGCGATGAAGACGACAACTGCATCCACAACCCGAACCCTGACCAACTCGACACGGACGGCGACGGTCTCGGCAACGCCTGTGACAACTGTCCAGGGGTCGCGAATCCTGATCAGCTCGATACGAACGGTGATGGCGTCGGTGATGCCTGCGAGATCGTCCATGGTGGCGATAACATCTGTTGCCAGGTCTGCGAGGTCATGATCATGACGGCGCCAGAGCAGTGTGATTTAGCCGGCGGCCTTGAGGTCGATTCGGCGCTCTGTTGTCCCCAGGTCTGCTGTGAACTCGCTGCGGGTGGGCGTCAGATTATTAAGGCTGAGGATTGCCTCGTCGCCGGTGTGGTGCTCGAGATGAATCAATGTGCTGGCGCGCCGGCACCCGACGTCTGCTGCCAGCAGCCTAACGGGAGCGTGGTGACGGTGCCCGCCGACGCCTGCGCTGCGGCCGGTGGACAAGCTGTAAACGCCCAGGTCTGTGAGAGCGTCTGTTGCCGAAACTTAGAAACCGGTGGCTTGGCGATCTCGCTCGCTGACCAGTGCGACGGACAGGCTGTCGCGCCCGACCTCTGTGAAGAGGTTTGTTGTGTCGGTGAGGGCGGCGCCGCGTCGATGATGGCCGCGGGTGAATGTGTTTCGCCGCCTCAACCTCCTGCTAAGTGCGATCAGGTCTGCTGCGTCGACGCTGATGGTCCGTTCTCCGAGGTGGGCCAGGTGATTAGTCGAGCTGCCTGTGAGCAGCGCGCAGCCGCAGCGTTGCCTGCGGACAGCGACTCTTGCGCAGCGCCGATCTGTTGTCAGGAGCAAGACCAGGCCTCGCTAAGACGCCCCGCTGATTGCCAGATGGTGGGCGGTATCGAGGCTGAAGCCGGGAAGTGTGAGCCTGTCTGTTGTGATGTCGAGAACGCTGTGAGCACGCGAGACCGCTGGAGCTGTGAGGTCGCCAATGGCGTCGAGGTCGCAGAAGCCCAGTGTAATCAGGTGTGCTGTCTCGTCGGTAACGAAGCCTCAGAGCAGGGGCCGGACGAGTGCGAAGCAAACCTCGGTCGTGTCGTGCCGTCTGCTTGGTGCGAGGACGACGTCTGTTGCCTGCTGCCCGATGGCAGCGCGCAGACTCTCGCGCCAAACCGGTGCGCCGAAGCGCAAGGTGTTCAGGCAGACGCGCCCGCGTGTGAAGAGGTCTGCTGTGCCATCGAGAATGATGTGAGGCGCGTCGCTTCTATCGAATGTGATCGGCTAGGCGGGATGGTCGACCCCACCGCAGTCTGCGACGAGGTCTGCTGTAACTTGGGTGACGAGGCCTTCGAGACCCTGCCGGAAGAGGAGTGCCTAGGGCGCTCAGGCGAACCAACCGCGGAGCGATTTTGTCAGCCGCCGGCGAACGACATCTGCTGCGTACTGCCCGACGGGACTGGCGTTGAATCAAACGCTGAAGCGTGTGCCGGCCAAATGGGTGAAGCTCAGGACATCTCGGCTTGTCAATCTGTGTGTTGCCTTGTGCGCGGTGACGCGAACTACGACGAAGTTCTGCAGTTCCAATGCTTGGGCGATCCGGTTGAGCCGGCTCGGTGCGAAGAGTTGGTCTGTTGTGAGGATGACGATGGGAGCTTGTCTGAGATTGCTGCGTTCCGCTGCACTCGTAGTGGTGGTACTTGGCGTCCGGACCGACTTTGCGATGACATCCCCCGCAAGGCGAGGGACGCAGGCGTGATTCCAGGGAAGGCCGATAACGATGGTGGCGCGCAAGCGACGGATAACTCCGAGTCGGTGAGCGGCTGCGCGAACATTGCCGGTGGGTCAGAGTCTTCTCGTCTGAGTTGGCTCTTAGGGCTGCTCTTGATTCTTGGTTTTCGTCGCAGCCGACGTTCGTAAGAAGAACACGTTCCGGAGGATATCTGAATGAGACGTCTCGGATGGTGTGTTCTGCTCTCACTCTGTTGGGCCTGCGATAGCAGCGATTCATCGAGTGGAGATGCGTCGACCTTATTAAGTGACACCAGTACGCTGGAAGTGAGCGTCGATCAGGGCATCACGGATGGTGCCCTGGCCGACGTGCAGACCACCACCGATGCGCAGCCAGAGATGGACGTGCAGGTCGTCGACGCCATGCCGCCTGAGCCGGACGCGAGTCTGAGAGAGATCTGTACGCCACTAGGTCGATGTAATGATCGAGGCGGTTGGTGTGAGTCTGCGGAGCACCCTGAGTGTTGGCGCGGCGAGGCCCCTGCCTGTTTCGACTCTCTTCACCCTCTGTCTCGGGCCAACTGTCCTGAGGGACCGGGGGGCAGCGCCGAACCAGCCTGTGTGTGCCCAGACGGCTTTGAGGTTGGACCAGGTGAAGATATTTGTGCTCGGGCGACCTCTCGTCGAGCGGCACCCAATCCGACGACATATAACATCTGCCGCGGACCGAGAGCCGCCACCTATGGTGCCGGCGGTGCGCGGTTCGAGAACACAGACGGTGATGACGCTAACGACGCTGTATTGGATCCCTACTGGGGACCGATGGAGGCCAATGACCGCGACAGTGGCCGGCTAAATCAGGTCGGGATCTGGGCGTGTGATTGGCAAGTGCGAGACCAGTCTGGTTTTGATCCCATCAACGAGTGGATTGGCGTGTCTCATTGTCTGAGCGTAGACGCTCCGGGAGACTATCTCCTTGGTGTGGCGGCGGATGACCAGGTACGCATCAAGCTCAACGGTCAGGTGATCTTCGAGAGCCAAGCCGAGGCGGACGCCACGGCTCACTGGTATGTTAGGCGTGTGGCGTTGAACAGCGGCATTAACGTCATCGAGTTCTATGGTCGGAACACTGGGAATGTGGGCGCTCTAGGTGCCCAGATTAGTGGTCCATTTGAGCACGGATCCCTCGCTGAGGAAGCTCAGCAGAAGGCCGCCGACTACGCGGGAAATATCGTCTTTTCGACGGAGACGTTGGTCGACGCCCAGTTCCATCTTGGCGAGGAGAGCGGCTTCAGCTGTCGGGAAGAGACCGAGGTCGTAAACACCTGTAGAGCACCGACGCGGTGCACGACGATCGAGAAGACGCCTTGTGAGGCGCCTCCTCTCGAATGTCCGGCGGGCCAGCACCCTGAGGGAGACCTCTGCGTGCGGAACGCCTGCACGTGTGTCTTTGGGGCGCCAGCGGTCGGAGAAGAGTGCCCTGTCGATGGAGCGGCGCTGTGCATTGGATGTGTCCAAGGATATTACCTGTCGGAGGGCGCCTGCCTAGAGAATGAGTGCGGATGTGACAATGGCTTCGCTGCGCACAGCGCGGCGTGCACTGAGAATGGCGCGCAGATGTGCTTGTTCTGCGACGATGGATATCGTCTAGAGGACTCGGCCTGTCTGCCGAATCAGTGCACCTGCGAACAAGGGGTAGGGACCACAGGGCCTCTCTGTCCAGTCGATGGAGAAGCCCTCTGCGCCGACTGCAACGAGGGGCTCCACGTTGAAGACGGCGCCTGCGTACCGAACCAGTGCCTCTGTCGCAATGGCGTCTTTGATGAGAACGCGCCATGTCCAGAGCATCGAGGCGATGTGTGCAGTAGCTGCGATGAGGGTTACCATCTCGAAGGCTCGGCCTGCTTAAGTAATCTGTGTATCTGTGAGCACGGCAACCGAGCCTTTGGACCAGATTGTCTCGTCAATGGCGCTGTCTGGTGTACCGGATGTATGGATGGTTACCGACTCATTGAGGGTCAATGCGTACCCCAGCAGTGCAGCTGCATTAACGGTACTGGAGCGCAGGGGGCAGACTGCCCGCGTGAGGGCGCTTTGCGTTGCGCTGAGTGCAACGAGGGCTACCGTCTCGACGGTAACGTCTGCGTTCAATCAGATTGCCGCTGCGCTAACGGCCAGCCGTCCATCGGTGACGCGTGCCCAGGTGTCGGAGTCAATCACTGTGCGTCCTGTAATCAAGGCTATCAGCTGGTGGATGATGCATGCGCCGCCAACACATGCTCCTGCGCTAATGGACAGGAAGCCATCGGCCTTCAGTGTCCTGGTAATGGGGTTGAGCAATGCATCAATTGTGACCAAGGATACCGACTCCAGGATGGAGCTTGTGAACCTCAAAACTGTGAATGCGAGTTTGGTGTAGGCGCCGTTGGTCCTGCGTGTCCTCGCGAGGGCGCGGTGCTTTGCGTCGCTTGTGACGCTGGTTATCGCCTAGAGAACGACGTGTGCGTGCTCATTCCAGAGCCGACCTGCGATGACAATATTCAGAACGCGGATGAGTCCGACGTTGATTGCGGTGGTCATTGTGCTCCGTGTGGCGATGGACAGCGTTGTGGGATCGGCGCTGAGTGCATCAGCGAGGTCTGTGTGGAGGGCGTCTGCCAACCACCGCGCTGTGGCGATGGAGTCATCAACGGTCAGGACGTGTGTGATGATGGCGACAACATCGCTGAGCCCTGTCCATATGGAGACGAAGAGTGCCAGGTCTGTGGCGTGGACTGCACCTTTGTTGCTGGACAGACAAGCGTCTGCGGAGACGCCAACGTCGACGGCGCGAATGGTGAGGCGTGTGACGATGGAAACCTCGTCCAAGAGAGCTGCGAGTATGGCCAGGAAGCCTGCCAAGTGTGCGACGGGCAATGTGTCCTGGTCGCCGGGGCAACCAGCCTCTGCGGCGACGGGGTGACCGACGCCGCTAACGGGGAGACCTGCGATGATGGGAACGTCGATGAAGAGGCGTGTCCATATGGAGCGCCAGAGTGCCAGGTCTGTGGTCGAGCCTGTACAGAGGTACCCGGTCAGACAAGCTTCTGCGGCGATGGTATCACCGACGTCGCGAACGGCGAGGCGTGTGATGACGGAAATGACGATGACACCGATGGGTGTCGAAACCGATGTGCTCTGCCCGCCTGTGACGACGGCGTATTGAATGGTGACGAGACCGACGTGGATTGTGGCGGCGGCTGCGGAGCGTGTGATGACGGACTCGTCTGCCGTGTTCCTGAGGATTGCGTGAGCGGGCGTTGTCGTGTCGACGGGGGCCCTGTCGATCCCGGCGTGTGTGAAGACGCCGCGGTTCTTGGGGGTGCCAATCATGACCAGCAGCCTCGTGAGCAGGGGTGGTTCAATAATGATGGCCGAACCCTCGCGGTTGAGTACATCGTGCCCGATGGGCCAGACCTTGTAATTGACCGCGTCGAGTTCTTCACTGGGTCCATCGACGCAGTGTCTGAAGTCAGCCTTTGGTCGAATGACCCCGACAGGCAGCTCCCAGGCGAACAGCTCGCGAGCGCAGCCTTTACCATGACCGCTGATTATTTCGGCTGGGATGGTGGGCGCTTCCCACGAACCTTCACTTTGAGCGCTGGCGAACGATATTGGGTCGGATTGAAGCTGATGGGTGGTCGTCCATCTTTCGCACAAGAGGGAGATAGTGTCCGATACACGGGGAGGCCTATTGGCGCCGATAACTGGGAGAACGTCTTCGAGAACCCAGTCATGTTTAGGGTGGTTCGCTGCGGAGGCGGGGGCGCCGGGGCTGCTAACGGATGCGGCGCCGATGATCCTGACTGCGTTGGTGTCTGCGCGCCGCTCGCCGTGTGTGGCGATGAGGTCATCGAGGGTGAAGAGGTCTGCGATGATGGTAACGCGTTGACTGAGGCGTGCCCCTACGGACAGGAGGCGTGTGAGGTCTGCGATGCTCAGTGTCGTCTCGTGGACGGCGAGACAAGCTTCTGTGGTGACGGCGACATCAACGCTGGGAACAACGAGACCTGCGATGACAGCAACCGCATCAACGAGGCGTGCCCCTACGGTGACCAGAACTGCGTGGTATGCGGTGACAAGTGCACCTTCGTCGCCGGGCAGACAAGCTTCTGCGGAGATGGAGACATCGACGTAGGCAATGGCGAAGAGTGTGATGACTCCAATCTTCAGGACGGTGATGGCTGTAGCGCTGACTGCCGCGTGGAGGAGTGCCAAGGCTGTGGCTGCGGTGTAGACGCCTGCGAGATCGGCGACCGCGCCGTCGTGATCGACACCTTGAACTACGATGGGATGAGCTTCCGTCCAGTAGACCTGGATGATTGCTATCCTGGCCCAGGTAATATCGAATGCTGTCCCGGTTCAACGAAGCAAGAGCAGTTAAACGCCTTCTGCCGCCTAGCCGGTTTTTGTCGAGCTGTTGGATGGGACGTCGATGAGGTCGTTGGCTCTGATTGCTACATGATTGGTGAGTGCACGAATTGTCGCTGGTTCCGTAGGAACGCGTGCGAGGGTAGCGTCGCGCGGAACTATATCATGTCGGTGACCTGCCAGTAGCGCAGGCCTGTGATGGCTGAACACATCTAACTCTCCCACCAGCCACACCTTTATATTCCACAGCTATTACGGTGTGTTGAAGTCACTGGTACGCAGAAGACACCTCATCTAAAGGCATCCTGGAAACGCCTGCACAACTGATCTTTCAGCCAGCGCAGAAGCGAGCCATCGGAGATGCTCCGGTGACTGGCTCATCCTGTGGATTGAGCGCGTCGAGGGCGAGCTAAAAAGGGTCGACATTCGAGCCGAGTTGGAGCGAGGGGCCGGAGAGCGAGTTGAGCCCTTCGGCATAGAGGGAGCGACCATCTATCCCGCCGCTTAGATCCCAGGGAGCCCTATACTGGTGGGGGCTTGATGTGTTGGATCGAGGCGAGAGGTCTCGTCGTCGGCACGTCTTGCGGTGACTTGATGAGAGGCCTGGAGCCGGTCTCGTAGGACCACAGCGGCCTTAGGGTCGGTAGGTATTGTCGTGCTCACCGGTGACGAGCGCGACCTCGTTGGGATCGATGTTCTTGAGGATCTCCTCATAGGTCATCGGTGCGTCGTAGCTCAAGAGCCCGCGGAAGATGGCCATCGTCGCTTCCGGTGTTGAAGAGACATAAGAAGGCATCGCGTTCGCGACCACATCCAAGTACTTGGTGCCCTCGGGATCATCTTCGTTTACGTCGGAGTGCGCCTGCGCGAGCGCGGAGTCGATGTATGCGTAGGTGTCGCATCCGTTCATGAAGACGATGGCGTACTGTCCGGTCTGCCATGAGCCCCGACGGGCCAATTTGCGGACGTTTCGTCCCAAGCCAGAGTGACCGTTGTAGACGATGTAGTCTGCCGTCGGTGTGAGCTCCTCATAGCGACCCCAGAATTGCTCCGTCGCGGCTGAGACGCTGCGGATCATGAAGGCGTGCACATTGACCAGCTTACCGTCTGGTAGCATCGCCTTAACGATGGATGTCGAGTTCTCCCCCTCGTCGTGACTCTCTACGGAGATGACCGATGAGCCCAGCTCCTCTTCCACCTTTCCGACGAATGTCCAAAAGGACGCTATGCCCGAGTCATAGCCCTCGCTGTCCTCCTTCGCCTTTCCGAAGATCGCGACGACGTTGAGGGTGTTGTCCTCCCAGACCATGTCATACTCGGGGTACATACCTTCAGTCGCCTCGGCGTTCGGCTTGAGGTCAGCCGTGATCTTAAACACGTCGGATTCATCCAGCTCACATCCGCCCTTCTCTGGTCGGTAGTAGTACCAGAACACGCCCGAGTCGACGTCATGGGCTCCCCAGGCTAGGCAAGTGTCTGTGTACTTCTCGACGAAGTCGTCCTGACCATCCCAACCCACGTTTCGCGGGAGGATGAAGGTGTATGTCTCGGGGGCCTTGTCGCGGTCTCCCCAGGCCACAGGCATGCGCGCCTTATAGGTGATCCGGCAGCCGTCGTCGGTCTCCTCCCACTCGGAGTCGGACACCTCGACCTGGTCCAAGCGGCCAACGGAGTTCATCCCATTGAGCTGTCCTACCGTGTAGAGGAGTTGCTGATCGATGGCGTTCAATGGTCGGTAACAATTATCGGTCTCAACGACCCCCTCCCATTGGAAGTCATGGAAGGTCGCGATAGCGCTCGCGTTCTTCTCATCAGCCGACGTGATGTTCTCGTCCAATGAGGAGCATCCCCAGGTTAGACCGACGATGATGAGAACCGATACGATTTGATGATGCATGGCATCTACTCCACCCACTTTGAGTCACTGGGGCAGATCAAGTGCAGGTGGTGTGCCAATTCAAGAACACCTCTTTTGCGCCTGAAATGGCTGAGAATAGGCACTTTAAGGCAGGTCAGACGGGTCATTAGACCTCAGCAGTCCTCAGTTGAGGGCCGCACTGGGAACGAAAGTCTCCACGTGAGGTCGGGGCGCTACTCGAGCTGGAAGACGACGCTCACCGTCACGCTCACCGGGATTGACCCGGCAGCGAAGGTCCCACCGTTTAGATCATCAAGGCCGCCCTGATCGGCGAATGAGTATGCGTTGGAGATGTTGTTTGGTGTCCGTCCATGAGCGTTCTCTGTGATGGTGATGGGCTTACCGATCTGGGCTCCCACCACCTTCGTCATGGCCATCGCCTTCTTCTTCACGACCTCCATCGCCTTGATTCGTGTCTCCCAGCGCACGGTCTCCAACTCCGAGGTCTCGAGCGTATAGCTCACGCGCATGTCAGGGTTCTTAACCAAGGCCGTTAGGTAATCATCGAAGCGGCTGGTGTCCGTCGACTTAATGGTCGCGGTGCGGGTGATGGTGAAGTGCTTGAAGGGGCCCTGGCGTCCATTTGTTTTGCGCTCATACTCTTTATTTACGTTGAGATAGCCTGTCTGAAGACAGTGCTCCGGAGCCCCCAGGCGCTTGGCGACTCCGAGGATGTATTTGAGTCGCTCATCACTCTTCTTCTTCGCTTTGGATAACTGAGGGTCGGTGGACGTGACCGTGACGCTCCACACTATGGTGTCGGGTACGATTCGGGTCACCGCGGTGCCCGACACTGAGATGGTCCGCTGCGGAGCGCCGAGGCTCACGGAGGGGAGGAGAAATAGGGCCGAGAACAGTGCGATCAACAGGGTCTTCATGGAGGCGTTTTCCTTACTTTTTCTTGTTTCATTAGAGACCACTTATTCCGAAAACTAAAGTTGGAATGACGCGCGAAGAGCATGGGTCTCACTCGCTCATAACGGTCTCGGCGTTCGAGAAATTTCACGATGACCGCCCACGTTGAGTTACCCCCACCTCGTAAAGACACGCTCGATCACGTTGCAAAGAGGGCGACCTCCGTGAGTGGTCCAATGATCTAATGAGTGTCCTGAAAACACGGAGACATCCTCCCTGTACCCATTGACCGTCGGGAAGGATGTCTGGTTCAGCTGCCTATGGTACTGAGTGGCAAGCGATTCAGTTTCGCGGGATACAGTGGATGAATTTGGAGAGAGCATTGGTCGATGAACGCCGAGAATTCCGTCGTCTTCCGCCTCCCGGAGTGAGTCGGGTGGCGCTGTGAAGACGAACGCCACAGAGCGTCCCTTCGGTCGGACCTCCGATGGACGTGAGGTGCGCGCGTTTGTGTTGACTCAGCGCGATGGTATGCAAGCCGAATTCATTGAGTTCGGCGCCTCTCTAACCTCGCTGAAGGTGCTGGTCGGTGATCGACTCAGAGAGCTCTGTCTCGGCTGTGATTCATTGGCCGATTACGAGGCGCAGGCGGCCTCTTTGGGGGCGGTCGTTGGTCGCTGTGCTAATCGGACTGCTTATGGACGACTGCATGTGGATGGCGCCACCCATCAGCTGGACATCAACCTCGGGGAGCACCATCTCCACGGGGGCGCAGAGGGCTTTGGCAAGCAGGTTTGGTCCGGCCAACTCAGAGTCGACCATCGGGGGCCCTCTGTCCGCTTCGTGTATCTCTCGCCAGCCGGACAATCAGGCTATCCAGGGAATTTAGAGATCACCGTCGACTATACGTTGGACGAAAATGGGCGCCTTTGGATGGAGTATCGGGCGCTGTGTGACGCGCCGACGGCGGTGAACGTAACGAATCACGCCTACTTCAACCTAGGTGACGATGAGTGCGTGGATTGTAAGGATCATGTGGTGATGGTCCGGGCTGATCGATATGTGGCCACTGACGATGACCGGGTCCCGTCAGGTCAGTTGCCGTCTGTAGATGGAACGCCTTTGGATCTCCGGTCACCGAGGCGAATTCGTGGTGACCTCGAGTCAGACCATCCGCTCATTCACCAGGGGTCGGGCTATGACCACACTCTCGTCTTCAGCGACGAGGGCGACGGTGTGAGAGAGGTCGCTCACGTCGAATCACCTGACGGTCTGTTAAGGATGACTTTGGCCACAGACCAGCCTTCTCTACAGCTCTACACAGGCAACTTCCTGGAGGGCACGCCGGGTCCAGCTGGCCATATCTACGGAGTAAACGCAGGGATTTGTCTTGAGGCTCAGGGTCTCCCAGACGCGTCCAAGCACCCAGGCTTTCCATCGATCATCATCAGGCCCGGCGAGCTCTATCAGCAACGCACCATCTATCGGTTCGAGGTGTGACCCTGGGCTTTGTGCTCCGGGCTATGGGGAGATGAACTGCCGCCGGTCTGCACTCGGCGGCGGCGTATGAGCCCTCCAAAGAGCAGCAGTGAGATGAGCGAGATGGTGTTGTGGACACCGCCACTAGCCTCGCAGCTCATGGCGACGTCGTTGGTTGACCCTACGTAGCCGCGGGATGCGTGAATCTGAGTGATAGATTCATGCTCTTCAAAGACGGCGCAGAGGGTCCCGGGGTTTGTTGCGTCGAAGAAATATTTAAAGAGATCGCCTTCGTCGTCCTGCTGCTGTCCGTCGATGTCCCACGCATATTCTAGCCCGTAGATACGCTCGCCGTTGAGATCGAACGCCTCGGCCAAAGCGAGGCCGGCGTCGCCTTCGCTGAGGTCCTCCTCCGATCGTTTCCGCACCAAGATCGCCTCCACGTCGTCTTCGGTGACCGCTTGAATGGTGACCTCACCGATGGGCGCGCCATCAGCGAACAGCTGGATGGTGTGTTCACCCGGCTGCTTTGGAGAGATCTGTAGCCAGTCGCGGTCGGCGCTAAAGAAGGTCTCTTTAACCCGGACTCGGAGGGCGTCGTTCTCTCCGCTGAATCCCGAGTTCACTCCCCAATGCCAGGAACGATCAAGGATCGTGTCGCTCCATGCTGAGCCTTCCTCCGGCTCAACGGTGAGCACTCCATGGCCATGTAACCTCCGTTTACCGCGATAGTAGTTAACCAGGAAAGTTGCGGTCCCCCCCACGAGGATCTTGGGTGACTCGATCTCGGTCTCAGTCGTCGCTGTCCCGAGCAAGACGTCGCCGTGGAAGTGGAGCTTCGCGTCGTTGGCGGTCATGACGATGACTCCGCCTCGTCGCAAGCTGTCTCGCCCGTCTAGAACTCGAAACGCCGAGCGACCTGCACCCTCGGCCTTGAACGAGCGGGTCAGTGATCGAGTGTCTGAAGTCGGACGGAGGATCTCCTTATCCTCAGACACGATCTGGGCGTCATCTGGCACGTCCTCTCCAAAGCCCGAGACCTTGAACTCTGCTCCACGGACATAGGGAGAATGTAGGGTGTTGTCTGGCTGCCCAAGCTCAAAACCCTGTATCTCAAGCTCGATGTTGTCCGACAGAGCCGCGTCAGTTCCGCACCCAATGACCAAGGCTGTCAGGCAGAGCAGAGCCGAGGCAAAACCGTGGAGAGGTCCTCGGTTCGGCTCCTGATGTAGTCGATTGTTCATAGTGACTGTTTCCTGTCGTTTACGTTCCGCTACATATGCCCGACTCGTTTCTACCTAGAGAAGATGAGTCGGACTCTTCGCATGGCATATAGAGCAGGAGCCGTGCCAAAGCAGCGCTAGAGCCCATCGGAGAGCGTCGAGAGGCGAAGCCCACATCTGAGCTGAGGACTTCGTCTTAGGGCGTCACGGAGCGCGCTTGAGAGTCGCGCGCTTCGTCTGGTTATTGGGCGCCGGCGCACGGTAGTAGAGGTGCAGCAGGGTGTCCGGGGTGCGAATGAACTCTGCGCCATCATAGCCGAAGCTGCGCATCGTGCTCGGCAGCACCGGGTTTTGAGGAAACTTAGTCCAGTTGATGAGGTCCGGTGAGCGAGCTAACCCGGTAGACCAGTTCGCACCACCAAAGTCGATGCAATTGGGATTGTTTGGCGACCTGTCGGCTTGGCAATCGGGGCTCGCGGAGTTCGGGTTGAAGGCTTGGCGGGATGACCCCTCGTAGGCCATATAGAACCAGGCGCCCTCGCGTATGATACTCCGTTTACCGACGGTGCCGGCGTCCCAGGCATCCTCCCCAACTCTCAGGAGTGGATTCTGTGGGTGCCGCTGAAGGGCGTTGAGGGAGGGGCCGCTGGCGAGGCCGATCTGAACGCTCTGTCCATCGAACCCATGATAGTAGAGGTACCAAGTCCCGTTCTCGACCCACAGAGACGGCGTGCCAATATTGTTCTCCTCCCAGCTGTTCGGCTGGTGAACCAAGATGGGGTTACTGGGCGCCTTTATCCAGGTCAGTCCGTCGCTAGATGTGCTCAGACAGACGTCGCCGGGCCACCGCTCCGTGAGGCCTGCGCACTCGTAGACGAGGTACCAGGTGTCGCCTTCCTTCCACACTCCGGGAAAGCTGGCCAGCCTCTGGTCGGGAAAGGGCGCTGTGCCTTGGCTGACGGCTCTGACCCCGAGCCTTACATAACTTCTGCGATGCCAAAATACGCGGTATTCGAGGACATGACCCTCTTCTTGGACGTAGTCCATATTGAAGAAGCGGTACTCAAAAGGGGCACCGAACTCGTGTCGAGTCACGTCGCGCGTCGCCAAGATCTGTTCCGCCGTCGCGTCAAAGATATCGAGAGTCACCACCACATCATCGCCTGCGTCTATGACGTCGACCATGAGCTGGAATGAGACGGTCATGGGGCCAGCGGGCAGGCGCGCGTAGGGACCGAACGCGAGATAAGCTGGGTCGCCTGCATCTACACCCGCCGCCCAGCCATCCTCTTCCGCGCGTCCGACTTGATGGTGTTCATCGTCCGCCGCCTCAAAGGTCCACTGCCAGGCGCCTCCGATGTCGAGGACCACGCCGCGTCCGTCAAAGGTCTCGCCGTCTTCGGAGACCGCGAGACCTACGGCGGAGCGCCCGATCCCATCGGCAGAGTAGTTGGTGATGGAGTACGCGTAGAGCGTCCCCGCGTCCCAGAGCGTCGAGAGAAAATGAAACCCGTTCCAGGCGATCTGGTCCTGAGCGTCATCGAGGGAAAATCGAGCGTCTCCGGACCATAGATCGGCCAAGGTAAACGCGCGGCAGGTTGGCTCCGCTCCTGGCTGAGGGATACAGAGGAACCGGTCTACCGGACCGCAGCCACCGTTGTTGTCGGCGCAGTCCCCGAGACGTTCACAGCGCTGTCCATCACCGACGAACCCAGGGTTACAGATACAAATTACTCCATCCGGTGAACCCTCGCACCGAGCGTTGGCGTCGCAGCCACCGTTGTCGACGCTACACGGGTTTACACCCGGCGCCACATCCGCGGAGGCCCCAGCATCGGGGAGAGTTGGCCTCATGGTTGAGTCTGTTGATCCTATATCCGCCGCCCCATCTAAGCTGGAGTCTGGGTCGTTTAGACCGGCGTCAAGACCGAGATCAGCGTTGGTGGCGATCGCGTCTTGTGTGTGCTGTCCAGAATCAAGGGGGGGCGAGGTGCCCATGTCCAGGAGCCCTGTCGTGGGCTCCAGCTCTGAACCGGCGCATGCCACGAGGAGGCCGAGGGTGGAGAGACAAAGAGATCTCATTTTTAAGCGCCCCATCTAGCCTCCTGCTACTGCCGTATCCCCATGAACGCTCATCAAATCATCACTCCTATCAAAAGGAACGGATATTCGCCCGTGGGAAGGGACGCGTCATAGGAGCGCGGGCGGCCCGTGCGTCGTGGGCCTGAGGCTCAGTCAGAGGTTCACTTCTTGGCGCGCTGCGACCAAAGAGGCCACTTCACAGCGGGGGAATGTACGTGCGCCATGGACTTTTTATCTATTTTCAATAGGTCCATAAAGGCCTCCTTAGCTGTCCTAGGAAAGGACAATCGGCACACGAAATCGGCGTCAGCGGGTGAGCCTTTGGGGACTTGATACGGATAGAGCCCAAATCGCTTTGGTTTGCCGCCAATCTCCTCGCATGACCGACCTCCACCGCCGAGACCCACTCCCAAGCTGGCGCCGCCTGAGCCACAGAGTCGGTGTCTACGCGTCACCTTGATCCCGTTGACCAACCACAGGATGGACACGTGGCTATCCTTGCCGACCTCCTTCAGCTCGACCCCGGTGGTCCCGAGATGGCACAAGAGGTGACCATCCTCTTGACTGATGTAGCTGCGCGCGTGCTTCAGATCTTCCTGAACCTGCTGTTGGTAACGCTCGTTTTCAGCCTCCAGCTCGCGATCGACCTTCTCCTTCTCTGCTTTCAGGGCGTCGATGGTGTCACCGATCTTCTTCTTGGTGTCTTTGACCCTCTTGACCGTCTTCTGGGCCGTCTTCTTCGCCGTGTTGAGGGTGTCCTTAGACGTCTTAATCACCGAGTCCAGTGAGGTCTCCTCCTGGCACGACGCCAAGAGCAGTAGAGCGACCAATGAGAGATAGAGTCTCGCCATAGCCAGATCATAGTCTTTGGGGGTCTCGCTTGAAACAAGAGATTGGGGTTGTACACGGTTGGTCCAGCGCGGCAGCGGGCGACCTAGTCCGTTCAGTCCTCCCCATGGCGGCTCATTTGCCCCTGGGATTCGGTTCCTTGCCAAACTGATTTGATGCCACTTATCCTGGCGCTGTTCCCACGGGGGGGACGTGGACACTTTAAATGGGCAGACCGACGTTTGGCTTCCTAACGGAGCCTCTTCGGCTCGTGCTCCGAAGGGAGGGGAATATGTCGCGTAATTGTCCCGTCTGTCATGAGCCGATGGCGCAGCACCGTCGTGAGCTCATCACCGTCGACGTGTGCGAGGCCCACGGTATTTGGCTCGACAAGGGGGAATTGGAGGCCATCCTTCAGCAGCAGAGCGTCGCTGAGAGTGATCGTGTAAACACAGCGAGAGGGCGGCCCTCCGACGAGCGTTGGAAGTGGCTCGCCCTTGGCACCTTGTGGGGGGCAGGTTGAGATGAAGCATTTAAGCACCGCGCTGGCCAGCGTCGTGGCCATCTACACCCTGAGCATCCTCGGTTGGCGCTATAGCCTCGGCCAGCTCGATGGAGCCTACGAGGTCATCCAAGAATATCTCTTGGCCGGCGCTATCGCTGTGGCGGTCGCCTACGGGCCCGTAGCTTCGGCCTGGAAGGGACAAGTCTTCAAGGGGGTGGTGCTCGCCTATTTTGGATACCTGATCTTCATGCGCGACGGCCTCTCCGTGGTCTTGAGCTTACCTCTGATCTATTTGGTCGCGAGCTTCGCGCAGGAAGAAGACCCGTTTCGTCAGGACCTCCCTGAGGTCGACTTTCAAAAGACCGTCCCGACGGAAGCGCCGCAGAAGGAGACCTGGGTCAGCTACCTGCTGTGTGTTCTCGGCGGATGGTTGGGACTGCATCGCTTCTATCTTGGAAGCCCCATCTTAGGTCTCATCTATCTGGTCAGTCTGGGCGGTCTCGGCGTCGGAGTCTTGATCGACCTAGCCCTGATCCCATCCTTGGTCCGCAACCGTAACGCCAAGCTTGAGGCCTTGTTTCTCTCGGACCCTGACCGCTTCGCAGAGTTCACACCCACGCTCGCGAGCGACGTCGGCCCGGAAGGCAACCTAGCGAGACGAGCGCAGTCCACGTGGTTCTTTCTGGTCTTCGTGCTCGGTTGGCTCATGCTGGTCTACGGTGCGCTGGTTACGCAGGACTGGTTTCTGTTCATCTTCTGTGTCGTCTTCCCGCCCAGCCTCCTCTTCATCGGGCAGGGAAAGACCATCGCGAACCGGTATCCGAACCTCATGGGCATCCCCATCGTCTCTGACGTCATTGAGACCTTGGGCAATGTTGAGTCTTTCTACGGTACCCACCGGCCGCGAAGCGCGATCTATTATCTGTTCTATCCGATCATTGGCTGCTTTCGTCTCGTCTACTCCCCTAGGGACAGGACAGAGTTTCGGCTCATCGCCATCCCGTTGACCATCGTCGGCTCTGGTGTCTTGTTCACCCACCTGGGCAACTTCTTCGATTGGTACCCGCCTTTTCTGGGTCTGCGGGATTTGAAGGACACCGTGCTCGGCGCTGTGATGTTGCTCTTTACCTTCGCGACACCTCTGTTGATGACGACGGTGTCGTCCGCCGCGAACTTGAGCTTTACGGGGCGAAAGGGGGTGCTGAAGGGGACAGTGTGGTGCGTGGTCGCTGTCACGGTCTTGGCTACCTTCATGGTCTATGACCAGGCCAAGAAAAATCAGCTGCCCGCCAATCCGCACGACAATCTAAGCTGTCGAGTCGGCTCCCCTGAGTATCGAGTCCATCTGGAGGAGAGGGCCGAGATGTTCCTGAGCTATCAGGCCGCGAAGCTGGCCGAGGCTAAGATCCCCTTGGAGGTGAGCGCGAGCGAAGCGCTCACGAGCGAATTTAGGAACTACTATCCGCTCATCGGCTGTCCACAAGACCTCACCTGGTTGGGGGTCATCGACATCTATTGCGCGCCGCAAGAGGCGGCAGGGTTCTCGGTCTACACGCTGCGCACCGAGGCGCAGACTTACCTCACCATCACCCTAGGGCGAACAGGATATAGCCAAAAGTCGCACATCCTCGTGGTCGACGGTGACGGCAAGATCTATCGCAGCTTCGCTGACTTACCTAAGGACGCTCACGGTCTGTGGTTCAAGAACGAGCGAGGCGCTCAGCCTGAGATGGGTGAGGCGCTCATCGAGGAGTTTGGGTCGCGATACATCTCTCCGTGCTCCTACGACTCAGAGAACACCGCGAGCGTTGTCGAGAAGTCCGAGGCCTCCAAGGGGGTCTCGGAGTAGCGCCTGGGCGGGAGAGGGCGGTGAGCTCAGCCGGCCTTGGGGATCCAGGTGCCGTGGAAGCCGAAGGGGACGCGGCGCGGCAATTTAACCCGAGCTATAGGGCCCTTAGAGACATCTTGGGCGTTTAGGATAGCGACCTCAGAGCGGTCCTCACGTCGATCGTAGATGACGCTCATGAGATAGCCTTCACCTTCGGCGGAGTCTGGTGACGCCGGGATGAAGAGGGCCTCATCAGGTTGCACTGCGTGCCCTTGCTCCCACTGATCTACACGACCTGTCTGTCGGTCGATGGCGGCGATCCCATAGGGATGGACCGGATACTCCGGAGTCGCTCCTCGCTGTAGCAGCCCAAAGTTGTATCTATGGGCCATGCCTTGCTTCCGCGCGTCGATGACAGGGAACTCCATGCTGACGTCCTCTATGGGACCTTCGCTCACCGTGCCGGAGACCGGGTCGATGGTCCATCGCCAGATGGTTCCGGCGCTGGAGAAGTCGGCGGGTCCTTGTCCCCAGAGCTGCGAATACCGGCAGCCTTCGATGACCGTGCGGCCCTCGCCGTCCGTATAGGCGTTAAAGGAGTGGAACATGTAAGAGTTGTTGACCTCGAACCAACGGATATCGCTGGCGCTACCGGACCGAGGCATGAGCCCAATGCGGCTACCCAGCTGGGGACGCCACTCGATGGGAAAGCCGCCGTCGCTGAGCAAGGACAGGTCGAAAGCGACGGGGAAGTCAAAGATCACGAGGTTATCCGCCGTGAGTTGGCAATCGTGCATCATGGTCGCTGCGGGAATATCGATGGCCTCGGAGCGTAGCATCTGGCCTTGAGAGTCGACCACGGTGTAGCGAAGGTATGGCGGGGCGGGGCTATAGCCAATGAACCAAAGTTCGTCGCTGACAGGATCGATGCGGGGGTGGGCGCCCATGGGCCCAAGGAGCTGGTCACCGAAGTGATACTCGCCCATCGTCGTCAAATCCGTTAGTGAGACCTGGTGTGGAGCGCCGCCCTCATAGAGGGTGAGCAAGCGGTCACCGTGATAGACCACCGCGGTGTTTCCACGATTACCGAGGATCCCGTTGAACTTCTCCTGGAACGCGATCGTGTTGATGTATCGGTTCTTGTACGAGATCGCTCGGCCGTCAGCGAACTCAACCGCATGGAGCATTCCATCGCCGAAGAACCAGTGGCCAGATGGAGCGTCGTAGGGGTTGGGGCCATTGCGGAGGAAGGTACCCTCGAGCTCCGGTGGAATCGAGCCAATCACCTCAAGATCGAAGAACTCTGTCTCCGCTTCGATGGGACTATAATTTCCGCGAAGCCACCATGGTTCGGTCGTGTCACCGGGCAGCACGGGGGCTTGATCCAGCGGACGCCAATCGAGTCCTGATCCCCGTACAGGGTTATTACCGTCGCATCCATTTAGGTATGGAGTGCTCATCAAGAGAGTCGCGCCGACTCCCATCTCCTTAATGACTTGTCGTCTGGTTTTCACCGAAGAGGCCCTCCCGCTCCTTTAGTTGCGGCGCTTATATAACACAATCTACCAACCGGAAGGTATTTATTTGTATGAGGTATAGGTGCCGGCCAGCAAGGAGGGCGTTCATCTGGCGACAAATGTACGGTCTGTGCGTGTAGAAGAATTCTATGCTGGGCCACCTATGACGTCGCGAAGGATCGCCTCGATGAGAACCCGCATCACTGATGCTGTTTGATATAGAGCACTCCATCATTCAAGGAGGCATGCGCTTCGCTGAGATGGCGTCCGCGGTCTCTAACGCAGGCGGTCTGAGACTTATCAAGGCGCTGAGCCTCAAGTCGCCTGAGGCGTTGGCGCTCCAAGCAGCGCTCCGAGCGTGATGACTCATCGTTAGCTGAGGACGGTTATAAGCGCGGTCGCAGGATCAATGAATGACCCGAAACCCGATGGAGGCGCCATAGGCTCTGCCGCCGATGCTGCTTCGGTCGCCGGTGCGTAGGCCACCTGCGCGGTTGTTCCAAGCTCCACCGCGAACGACTCGAAAGCTATCGCCATCGAAGCAGTCGCCGTCTTTGCACCATGGACCGCCATTCCGCGGGTTGCGGCGATAGCTCTCGAAATAGTGATCGGTCACCCACTCTCCTAGGTTACCCGCCATGTCGCACAGGCCTTGAGCGGATCGGCCATTCGCTGTAGAGCAGACCTCGACGGTCCCGTCGCCTGGGCAGCTATCGTATCGGGCGCGATCACAGTTGGGGACGGTGTTACCCCAGGGGTATGTGACGGCGGAGCCACCACCTCGGGCGGCATACTCCCATTGGGCTTCACTGGGTAGACGCCCACCGACCCACAATGCGAATCGATATGCATTCATCCAGGTGACGAAGTTGACCGGATGATTCTCGCGGTTCTCCGACCAGTTACAGGTCGCGAACCCACGGCTCATATCTTCTGGAGTACATTGGGGTGCCTCACAGAAACCGGCATCGACGCATCGGCGATATTGAGCCACCGTGACCTCAGTGCGTGACATGGAGAATCCATCTACGTCCACGTCGATGTAAGGCTGCTCATCGATACTCACGGGTGACCCCATTCTGAAGGTGCCGCCGGGCACAGCGACGTAATCGAGATCGGGGCACGCGTCACCCTCCATACAGGGGGCAGCCTGGCAGTCCTCTCCTTGAAAGAATGCAGCGCAGACGTCGCAACTCTCACCTGCGAAGCGCGGATCTAGACACGTGTCACACATCTCTCCGGTCTTGAGTGGGTTAGCGCATTGATCACAATTGGCCCCGACAAATCGGCCATCAACACATTCGTCACACTCGTCTCCTTTGAACCTGCGATCCGTACAGAGACGGCAGAAGGGACCAGTAAATCGATCGTCCTCACACTCGGTGAGACAGCGGGAGTCGCATCCATCATCAGGGATGATATTGCCATCATCACAATCCTCACCTGGGTCGAGCTGGCCATCTCCGCAACGATAGGTCATCAAATTGATAGGGGGCTGATCACCACATTGTAGGGTGACCCCGCCGACGATGACCTCTCCATCGACCATGAGAGGGATGATCTGGCAGCTCGTCCGAGCGGCGACATTTCCGGTGTTGATGGGTTCGCCATCGGACATCGTGGCGATCAAATCCCCCTGTTCATCGATGGCGAGTTCGGTGATGCCATTACCGGCAGGGCCCGGCGGCCCCTGAGCTCCGGCGAGGCCTTGGACTCCGTCTACACCGCCTGGACCTTGGGGGCCTGCTGGTCCTTGTCCCCCAGGCGGGCCTACGTCACCCTGAGCGCCCTCAGGTCCGGCCGGACCCATCGGTCCTTGTGCACCTTGAGCACCCTGCGGGCCGACTGGACCCATCGGTCCCTCGAAACCTTGAAGACCCTGCTGGCCGACCGGACCCATCGGTCCCTCTATACCTTGAAGACCCTGCGGGCCGACCGGGCCTATCGGTCCTTCACTTCCTTGAAGACCCTGCGGGCCGACCGGGCCTATCGGTCCTTGACCTCCTTGCAGCCCAGCAGCACCGGCGGGGCCAGCCACGCCAGGATCACCTACTGGACCTGGTGGGCCTACGGGCCCAGGATCTCCCGCCTCACCGGGCGCTCCAACCGGGCCCTCCGGTCCGCGGAGACCCATAGGGTTCCCGACCCAGTTCCCGAGGGAGTCGATGACCGCCGTGTCGTTAATGCTCACGCTGTTTGGGTTAATGTCGCGGTTCCTGAGATCCCCTAAGTGCGCCGCGAGCTGGGCTCTGAGCACCGCGCCAACCTGCATGCGAGGCAGCATCTCAGCGCCACCGCTCACTTGAACGCCTAAGAAGAGCGCCCCATGCTGCTCTAGCTCGGGTGGGAGGACCGTGCTGTTTCCAAGCTCGACCGTAAACTGACCGTCGATGACATCGACGCTCTCATGAGCCTCCTGCCAAACTGCTGCTCCGGCTTCGGCGACAACGTATAGTCTGAAGACCATGGGGTGGCTCGCGTTTACAGGATCGCCGGCCGCGTCAAAGAGCTGGCCCTGGTAGTTCAGCGTCACGTTCTGAGCAGAGCCTTGGGTGGCCCAGAGGCAGCACGTCCACATAGACACAAGTATGACCGCTCTCTTCACGGCGTCACCACGCTGACTAATCGGAAGTCTCGGTTAAAGCTCTCCGTGTGCTCCGGTTCACCTATCTCTGAGGCCTCCGACCCGACGGTCAGGAACTGTCCGCCTAGCGCGAAGTTCTTGAGTTCAGGCTCAGCATCACAGGCGTCTCCTAGACCGTCGAAGTCTGTGTCCAGTTGGTCTCGGTTAACGACGTCCTCGCAGTTATCCTTTGAATCCACGACGCCGTCGCCGTCGACGTCGGCGAGTTCGCCCGATCCATCGGCTGCGCTCGTCCCTCGGGGCACACACACTTTGTGGCGCCAATCGCAGATGTTCCCGGTGCGACAGTCCTCGTGGTCGTGGCAGCTTCCCGGCGATGTCAGCGCAGGTAAGTCTCCTTCGCAGGCCAATAGTAAGGCGGCGAACATGATGAGCGCGTGCTCGAATCGGAACTCAGGTATCACCTTGACGGCGCCCCCCATCGATGGACTGTTATTTCCCCTAACCCAGAGCACTAAGAATACCATTTGTCGGTCGTGAACACGAATCTGACTCTCGCAGAGTCGCTCGGTGTTGATGAATCGACTTGAGTCACCTAGCGGGTACAGGCGAGTTCATGGTCGGACTTTAGATGGATGATGCGGTCGGTGTTCGTCGAGACAGAGGTGCGCCAAGACGGGAGAACACTCGACTAGTCAGCGCACCCGAACAGCGCGTCGCTCTGACTCTCGCGAACGCTCAGCCCCTCGTTACGATGGGCGACGATGTCTTGCCTTGCGTCGTTGATCGTGGAGCTTGTCGTCGGAGGTTCAAAACAGCTTGGATCTAGATTAGAGAAGGCCTCAGGCGCTTGGCCTGGAGCGAGATACCAACCTCTGGAGGCGTCTGTGGCTCCCTGAGCGTTGACTTCATTGAAAGAGAGCATGAAGCGTCCATCGGCGGACCAGCTTGCGCGCATGTACGAGACAAAGCTTCGCTCTAGGTCGAGCTGCGCTGAGAGCGTCGTGTTCTCCGGTAGTTCATAGTCCGATGGTCCAGACAGCGATTGACCTGTGGCGGCATCGAAGAACTGTACGCGCGCTGTCGTGCCCTGGCAGCTCAGCCCGAGATGAGCGAAAGCCAAGATCGAACCGTCCGGGCTCGGGATCCCTCGTACCGGGTTGGCGGTGTTATTCACCGCTTGGTACTGGCCACAATCTCGCCGGCTCTGCTCTGGTCCAATGGACCCAATGATCCGGATCTGGCCGTCTGCCAGTATTTGATAGGTCGTAAAGGCGGGGCCAGAATCTGAGGGGGCGCGACCGGTGACGAGTACGTAGTCGGAGTCGGACATGTAATAGAGCCCCTCGGGCGCTCCGGTGGTTCGTGGCCCTCTGATCGCGGGCTGTCCTAGGTTGTTGGACGACGCCGTGTAGATCTCAAAAGAGAAGTCACGGGTCATATAGCCGCCGGGCGTGTCTTTGCGTTGGTAGTACTGGCGAGTCACGGCCACGCGATCACCGCTGTCTGACCATACGCTCTCACCCCAGGATTCGTCATCCACCCATTGGCCGCAGCCCATGATCGTCGCCGCTGCGCAGACTAAGAGGAGCGGAATAGACTTTTGTAGAGAGAGCATAGCGTTCCTTCCGTGAACGGGCATGTCGAGACTATCAGGGCGGCGATGACTGCGCTGCGTTTCCACGGTCATGATGCCACAAACACGATGAGCTCCGCTCATACGGGATTGAACTGTGGGGTCTGTAGGGGAGTGCGGATCACCCGCTGAACGACAATCGACAGGAGTTGGGGGTGATGGCGGCGTCTCCCTCTCGGGAGCGCAAGCCGCCGTCCCTATCGAACGCCGTTCACGGGGAACCGTGGACGACGGGATTTAGCGTCGTCGGCGGAGGCCGAGCAGGCCGAATCCGGCGAAGAGAAGTAGAGCGACGTCTCCGTAGCTTCCTGCGGAAGCGACACAGCCGCCGGCCTCGCTCTTCGTGGCGCCCTCTGCACGCAAGCGCATCTCGTAGGTCGCGGTAGAGCCGACCTCGCTGGTCTCGCCGTCTTCATAGACCGACTCAACGGCGACGCGGATCACGTAGTCGCCTGCGACGGCAGGAGAGATCGTGACGTCGCTGCCCTCAGCGTAGCGATACTCGTATGGGCTTGAGGTCTCTACGGTGCCCGTCGCGCCATCGATGGAGGCGGAAGCGCCGTCTGGGCCACTGACGATGGTCCAGGTGTAGCGCATGGCCTGGCTCTCGCGGTTAGCGAAGAGGCGGAGCCGTACGGTCTCACCGGTCTGTGTCAGCACGCTCGGGGAGTACACGGCGAGTGGCGCCTCAGGGTCGAGGCAGTTCTCGCTGTCACCGAACACGGTGTAGCAGAACTTCTGGTCGCACGCGTCGCCGTGGCCATCGCGGTCACCGTCGAGCTGCGCCTCGTTAGCCGTCAACCAGCAGTTGTCCAGCATGTTCGGCACGCCGTCATCATCAGCGTCCTGGTCACAGGCGTCGCCGATGCCGTCGCCGTCCTTGTCGAGCTGATTCTCGTTAGAGATGGTCGGGCAGTTGTCCTTGCCGTCCACCGCGACCTCGCTGACGCTGTCGCCGTCCATGTCGGGGAAGCACATCTCGCGCTGGTCGTCCGTTGGCGCCTCAAGAGCGGCGTCAAAGGGGCAGGGGTCCTGCAGGTTGTCGCGACCATCGTTGTCGATGTCATCGTCACAGGCGTCGCCCATGCCGTCGCCGTCGAGGTCGAGCTGCGCGTCGCCGTCGGCTGGGTTAGGAATAGAGACACAGTTGTCGTCGGCGTCGTCGATGGCGTCGCCGTCACGATCCGCGTCGCACTCGTTGCCCAGGCCGTCGCCGTCTAGGTCGAACTGGTCCGCGTTCTCGATCTGTCCACAGTTGTCGCAGATGTCGCCGACACCGTCGCCGTCCGTGTCGAACTGCTCAGCGTTCCTCTGGCGAGGGCAGTTGTCGTAATTGTCCTCGATGCCGTCGTCGTCGAAGTCGTCGGAGCGCTGGTACGTATCGCCCAGGTCCGAATTGTTGATCAGGACCGCGCCACCGCCGCCACCGCCGCCGCCACCGCTTTGGTTGGGAGCACCGCAGGCGCCAAAGTTATTGTCACACTCAAACGGCGCGTCTTGTGCTGAGCCGCTGAGTGGGAAAGCGGCCGCTGCCACGAAGGCTACGGCTGTTGTAATCGAGAAGCGCATATCTTACCCCCAATCGCGATGCTGTGTTGGAGCCGGGCCGATACCTCATCGGACAGACGCTCCGCGCGATTTTTTAATGTTAACGTCCAGAAACTCACTTGGCCAGCAGGAATTACTGTGCCAGCTGAAAATTGCATGAAATTAGAGGCTGGACGCGATTAAGGTCCAGCCGTATGCTCAGCAGCATGAGACGAGTCATATTATTTTTTCTCACAAGTTTTTGTGTGTTCGGCTGTCAAGAAGACCCTGTGGACGGATATCAGGTGGTGGTATGCGGCGATCTGTCGGTCCCTGAGGAGATCGACGCGATCCGGCTCTCGGTGTATCGAGAGGACCGTAGCGAAGCGTGGTCCGCGGTCGTAGAGCTGCAGGGGGGCGCGGCGTCCATGCCGGTCTCAATGACCGAGGATGCTGGCGAGACGGCGTTTCCGGACGCAGGCAGCTCCATGCCGACTGAGCAGGACCCTGGTGTGAACGCTGGCTGGCTCGGGGGGCCGTGCGAGGTCGCGTCTGAGTGCGGCCATGGTCAGGCGCTCTGCTTGACGGCTTCTGACGGGTATCCCGGAGGGACATGTACCAAGACCTGCACCCGTAATTGTCCTAATCGAGCGGAGACGCCAAGGGTCGTGTGCATCGGCGAGGTTGGAGAGCCCGTCGGTCTCGAGGAGGGGGCGTGCGTCCAACTGTGTGATGTTGACGCGCTTCCTCCCGAAGGTTGTCGGCCAGGATATGTGTGCACTGTGCGGCCACGGTACGACAAC